>JBBQYT010000077.1:0-7716 GCA_038208385.1 Longimicrobiales bacterium
AGAATAGTTGATTTCTTTTTTTGTGGTTCTTTGTGTGTCTGGTCTTGGTAAAGGCGATGCTATTTTGTTCTCTGTGGTCCTGTGATCCTGTGAACTCCGTGTAAAACCGATGCTGGTGCGTTTGTGGACTTTGTATGAACGATGCCTGCGCTCTTCTACCAGACTACCGAAGGATATTCCGTGTAGACCAGGACTCGCTGCTTCACCTTCTCGCCGGTCATTTGCTCCCAGCATGCGGAATACAGGTCGAGCTGTTTGCGATATAATTCTTCGCGGCCGCGACGGACATCGGGGTCACTCATGACATCGGTCTTGTAGTCGACGATCACCCAGCCGTCTTCTTCGCGGAAGATCAGGTCGATGATGCCTTCGATGACGTGCTCGCCTGGCGTTGCGGCGCCGGGTGTCGTGCCGTCGGGGAGAGTGTCACCGGCCCAGCGCACCAGGAATGGGCACTCGTGCATCGCTGTGCTGCTGGCCTGGGCGCGTTGCCACACTTCCGATGAGAGCATTGTCGTCACGGTGGCGACGAGATCTTCGAGCCACTCGGGCTCGCCATTGGGACCGACGGGGCAATCGTTGTCGATGAGCAGGCTGCGACACGCGGTGCGAAGTGCAGCGCCGGATACGCCTTTACCTGCGGCCTCGAGCGCGCCGTGCACTGCAGAACCCCAGCGCGTTCCGCGTCCCTCGCCGTATCGTTCGAAAAGACGCGCTGAGTCAGCGCCGTGCTTCACGCGTTTTGTCACTGACGCAATGCGATAGCTCTCCAATGAGGCGTTGGCGCGTGCCGTGTCCACCTGGTCGATTTCCTGCGCGACGGACTCGGCACTGCGCGCCAATTGTTCGCGGGCGGGAGCACGAACGATGGGCGCGGCCATCTCGTCGAAGTTCGTGCGCAGCTCTGCATAAAACGGCTTCCACGGCGATGGACTGTTCGTATAGCTCCAGTGACTGACCACCAGCTCTTCGCGCGCGCGCGTCGCAGCTACGTACAACAGTCGATCGTCTTCTGCAGCGTCGTATCGCTTTTCTTCCTCTGCGTGCTGGTCCCAGTCGAGCGGCTGCGCGATGATTTTTTCGTACTTGTTCTTGCGCGATGCTGCATCTTCGACGACGACAAATCCGATGGCCTGTTCGTCTTCCGACCTGTCGATGTGGCGAGTCACATCGCGCTCTACATTGCCGCGCGGGTCCCCGAGAATGACCACATCGGCTTCGAGTCCCTTTGCCTTGTGCACGTTCATCACGCGTACGACGTCTGCGCGGCCGGGCTCGAGCGGCGCTTCTGCTTCATCTTCTGCAGCGATCGACTCGAGCGCATTGATTGCCGCGGATAACGATGTGTCTCCCGCGAGCGCGGCCGCGCGAATCGCATCCAGCGCAAACAGCAGTGAGCCCGCGCGCGTCTCGCCGAGGTCTCCGGCGGCCGCGTACACGAGCAGGCCCAGCTCATCAACAATGCGCGGCACCGCCACATCCGCCGGCAGGCGACGGGTCAGCTGCCACCAGTCGTGCAGCTTCACGAGTGCACTGCGCACGGACTCCGCACCCTCACTTGTGCACGGACGCGAGGTGTCATCGAGATGGAACTCGAGCGCCCGCTTTTCATCGACGAGGTATTGTGAGATCGATTCGTAATCGATGCCGAAGAACAAACCCGTGATGACGGCGAGGACGAGCGATGCATCACCGGGATCGGCGAGGGCGTTGAGGAGAAGGACGAGCTCGGAGAGCTCTTCCTCGATGCCGACAGCTGCGCCGCTCGCCTGCACTGGAATGCTGCGCGCCTCGAGCGCACGTGCATACATGTCGATGAATTTCTTCGCGCGAGTGAGGATCATGAAGCTGCCGGGCGTGCGCTCGCCGGAGTCAATGCGCGCGCGTATCCATGATGCGACGCGCTCCGAGTCCTCTTTGGCGGCCTGCACGACAATGCCGCCCTGCCCTGCCGCTTGCAGTCTGTACCAGAAGACGCCCTGGTACGGCGCATCGGGCTTCTGCACGCGCAGCTCGGAGAACGCTGCCTGATAGGCTGTCGCCTCCGTCGGGAAACGATGTGTGAAGATGCTGTTGACGAACTTCTCGATGGGTTTGCGCGACCGGAAGTTCGCATTCAGCTCTACAACATCACCAAACTCACGGAAGCGCGCCTTCACCTGGTTGTACGTTGTGATGTCGGCACGCCGGAACCTGTAAATGCTTTGCTTCGGATCGCCGACGACGAACAGCGATCCCGGCCGTGGTGTCGCGCGCCGCCAGTCTGTCTGCTCGGGGTCTTCCGCCGTGAGAAGCATCAGCACGCGCGCCTGGATCGGATCTGTGTCCTGGAACTCATCGACGAGCAGGTAGCGGAAGCGCTCGCCGAGCGCGCGCCGCGCATGCGTGCTTTTCTCGAGCAGCTCGGCGGAAAGTAGAAGCAGGTCCTGGAAGCTCAGTGTGCCGTTCCGACGTCGCTCCCCGTCATACGACCGTGCAGCACCGCGCGCGAGCTCGAGTGCAATCGGGTAGCGATGTGCGTACCACTGCATAAGGAGCGCGTGCGGCTGGCCGTCGACGCGTCGGAAATCTTCGAGCTCCGTGCTCAAATCGTCTGCAGCATTCTTTTGCTCGAACGTCCACGACTTCTTTGCAACGCGCACACTCGCACCTATGACGTGTGCAAGTGCGCCGAAGAAAACGACGTCGTCTTCCCAGCGTGCGATGTCGCGCCAATAGCGCAGCTCCCGCACGCATTTCTGCAAACTGTCCCAGCCCTCTTTCGGCTCGGACGTCGGAATGATGCCGAGACCGCGGTCGTGGAGCAGCTGCAGGCGCGCGCGCACAAAGGCCGGATCGGGACGCGGAACTTCATCCGATGGAAATGCGACGTCCGGATTTTCGCTGAACAGCTCGTAGAGGCTGTAGAGCTGCGCGGGTTTGACACCAACTTCCGATAGCCGCTGAAGAAGCGAGTCGTTGGTTTGTGCGAGCTGCTCGAGGTAGCGCGTCCACGCCGCGCGCCGAAGCTGCGCTTCCTCGGGCGCCTGCAGCTCCACAAATGCAGGGTCCAGTCCCGCATCGATGGAGTGCTCGCGCAGGATGCGCGCGCAAAACGCGTGGATCGTTCCAATGAATGCGCGATCGAGCTCCGAAACGGCGCGGCGGAGTCGCGCATCCTTGTCCGGATCTTCGTCGCGTTGATTGGCGAGGAGTGCGCGTCGCTCGAGCTCTTCCTGGAATCGCTCGCGCAATTCGCCGGCAGCTTTGCGCGTAAACGTGACTGCGGCCACCTGGTCGATGCGCGCGCGACCGCTCTCCACGAGGGCGACCATTCGGCTCACCATCTCCGTGGTCTTGCCTGCGCCGGCGCCAGCTTCGACAAGGAGGTTGGTGTCGAGATCGGCGCGAATGCGATCGCGTGCGGGCTGGTCCGGTAAAACGGCATCGGGGCGGACCTGGTGCTGGGGCCTGGTGCGCGGCTGGATCTCTGCCACCGCGGGAGCTTCGAAGTCAGGCTGGGGCTGGGGCTCAGCCTTTACCTCCGGCTCGAGCTCGCGTTCGAGAATTGACTCGAACAGCAGCATCTGGTCCTTCGCTGCGGGAGCTTTCTTTTTAGACATACCGTCTCCGCAGGTCCTGCAATGCGACGAGCGCATCCATGCGCACGCGACGCTGGTCGAGGCGCATGCCGGGAGTCACGATCTTGTCGCTGCGGTCCTGGGTCACGCGGCACGTCACGCGGAAGTCGCAGAAGCGACAGTCATCGGCGCGGTCGGTCGGTGCGAACGTTCCCGCCGAAACGAGGTCCAGCAGATCGGCGATCATGTCGCTGGCGGGCGCAACCGCGTGCGAGTCGTAGCGGGCGAAATCGTTGCGGCCTTTTACCGTCGGGAAGCGGTACTCCATGCGCACGACCGTGCGCGACAGCAGCGCGTGCGCCGCGTGCATGTAGAGCGCGTGCTGGATGCGGCGCGCGCCATCGAATGTCTTGCCCCACGTGAGGCCGTACTTGCTTCCGGTCTTGTAGTCGATTACGAGAAGGCCATCCTCGTGCTCGTCGATGCGATCGATGCGACCCTGCAGTCGAATGGAGCCGCCGCGCAGCGGGAATTCGACAGCATGCCTGCCGTAACCGAACTGCAGCTCCAGCTCGAGCCACGGCTCATCCTCGCGCACCATCTCGACGAACGCGTGCACATCGCCTTTCAACTCCTGCAGCTCGCGCCGATACACACCGTCGCTTGGCGCGGGCAGTGTGTCGAGCGTGCGGCGCGACTCGGCCTCGAGGATATCGCATGCAAGCTGCTCGAAGCGATCGTCCGCAACACTCACCTGCAGGCGACGCGCTTCCCGCAATGCAATCTCGAACACTGTATGAAGGAGGCTGCCTTTTGCGAGCGGATTGAGCCACGCATCAGGAGCGAACTCGGGATCTTCGGGCTGCTTCACGCCAAACACGTACGCGAACAGATAGCGCAGGGGACACGTACCCAGCGTCTCAATGCGCTTTGCAGAAACCAGGATGTCGTGGTTCGAGCGCGGATCGAGCTGCAGCACACGCGGCAGGATGCGTCCGCTGTATTCATTCAGCTCGGGGAAGTATCGCGCGTCGCGCGCAATGAGGCCGTGATCGAGGCGCGGAAATGCTGCGCGTACCTTGTCGGTTCCGGCGCGCAGCACGCCGCCGTTCTCGAGAGCGCCGAGCCACACATCGGCGCTGTCGAGGCGTGCCTCCGAGCGCGGCACTGCCGAGATCGGAGCGCCCAGGAATGCGTGCAGGTCGTCGTAGCTCGCGCGCGCGTTGTCCGACATCGCACGATAAACCTGCAACAGAACTGCAGCAGGCGCAGCCTTGCGCGCTTCGTTGGCATCCCACGCGGAGTAACTCAGCGTGACGGACTCGTGCAGGCGCGCAAGCAACGCATCCAGCAAAAAGCGACGTTCGTCGATCCGCTCTGCCGTCGTCGCAAGCGCACCACCCATCGCTGCGTTCACGCGCCGGCGATCCTCATCCGTCAGCAGAGGATCCTGTGTGATGCCTCCGGGAAATCTGCCGGAGTCCAGACCGATGATGAACGTGTATGGACGCGCAGTCCAGCCGCCGTGCTCGATGTCCGTCAGGTGCAGGTGTCCACCCGCAGAGCCCCACGGCGGCGGCTCCTCCGCAGACACTGCGGGCACGCGCATGTTCAGACGCTCGTGCAGCGTCGCGAGAGCAATGCGCGGCGTAGTCGGACGCGTCAGCGTTTCTGCAGCGCGCGCGAGACGACGGCGCAATGCATCGCACGCGGACTCCTCGAGCTTGTTCGTGATCGGCACGAAGTTCAGCAGCGCCAGTAGTCCGCGCGCGAGATCTGCAACAGACACTTCAGACTGCGCCCCCGCACGCTTGCCAATGTCCGGCGTCGCTTCGAGAATCTCGCCAAGCACTTCACCGAGCACCGTGAGCTCCACCTTCGCGCGCTGGATCGTCTGCGCGCGGTCCGCCCCGATGCCGTCATCATCGCTCAACAATGCAGCGCGCATGTCCAGCGATGTCAATGAGCGCTCGATTGCAGGCAGATAGCGCGCGCGATCCCAGCCGACGCGCAGCTCGCGCAGACGATGCGCCAGCGCCATCGGCGAAATGCCCGGCGCGTGTGGCGCCTCGAGACAGCCGGACTCGAAGAGATTGCGCAGCAGATCCGCACGAAAGTCTTCGCGAATCCAGCGCAAATAGCCCGTCACAGCACGTCCAACACGCGTGCGCTCGAGCGGCAAGCCAACGGCATACGTCACAGGCACGTTCAACCGTGTTGCGAGCGCGTCCAGTGCGGACCCGTACACAATCGCATCCGACGCAATGATCTCGACCTCATCCCAGTGCGCACCAAGGTCCATCACACGCCGCAACACCTCGCGCAGCTCGTCCGTGATGCTCGCGGCGGAAAACATCTGCGCGGGTTTCGCACGCGCAGTCCGCACCTGCCCATTTGCTTCCCACAACAGCGTGCGCGGCGCACGTTCGCTCACTGCGTCGTGCGGCAACACTTCAGCGCCGCCAGCGATCAATGCGCGCACCAGATCTCCTCGAACGCCGCGCATGTCCAGCGTCGGTGCAAGCAGCACGCGCGCCTTCGGCAGCTGCACACGCCCCTGCTGCAGCGCCTCGTTCGCGGCAAGGAATACAGTTGTGGAATCGGCGAGGCGACGGCGCTTCCCGCCTGGCTCCCTGGGCTCCGCATCGTACAAACGAATCGCGTAGCCATTCAGGATGTCGGCTAGCGCGTCCGCGCGTGCGGTGTCGCCGAGGCCGGCTTTGCGCAGTGTGTCGGGGGAGGCACCATCCAGTCGCAACGCGTCGATCGTCCGGCGAACCGCATCGCGGAAACCGGCACCCTCGGCAATCAACCGCAAAGCGGTATTGCCTTCACTCTTCGCGAGTGCGGCGTCCGTCGCCTCCTCGAGCAGGGCCAGCGCAGTGAACTCATCGACAGGCTCGAGATTGTTCGCAGCCAGGTCTTCGGCGGAAAGCAGATATGCAAGATCGCGGGCCGTTGTCGCCTCGAAACCAATGCACGGCACACCTGCGCGTGCAAGACTCCGCAGCATCTCGCGGGCTTCCCCACGCGAGCGGCAGACGAGAAGCTTGCGCGCCAGGAGGTTTTCGCGCGCTATTTCAGCAAGGCGATGCAGCAGCATTCGGACAGACCGGAGTGTCGTGAGTTGAGGCCCCGAATATAACCCGTAAATGGGTAGTGGGGCAACGCCTGGAACGGCGCGAAGTCGTGTCCCGTAACTTATTGTGACACATAGGGTTATAATATGGTGGTCCAATGGACCAGCTATTGCACAGGTGTAGACCGGCAGTCACCCAACTCACAAGCGAAACGAGACGAGCGATGGCCGTTCAAAAACATACGACCCGGACACCAATTTTCGCGCTGGCGTTGTTGGCAACGGTGTTCGCTTGCAGCAAGAAGGATTCGAGCGACAGCTCGACGACTACAGCGAATTCGCCGAAGCAGGTGGCGGCGACGGCGCGTGACCGCATCCGCGAGGTGTTGAACCAGGCGCACGACAGTGCGACGGTGTTGACGCTGACGACGGGTGATACGGTGCATCTGTCGACACCGACGCTGCAGTTTTACCGCGGCGTGTTTGGGTTCTGGGGTCGCGGCAAGCCGGCGTGGAATGATGGTGAGAAGTTGACGGAACAGGGCAGGAAGCTGTTTGTTGCGATTGGCAATTCGAGCAAGGATGGCATTGCGCCGGAGCGTTACCGCTACGACGTCGCTTACAAGCTCCAGCAGGCGTTGGAGACGAGTGGTGGTGCGAAGGTGGATGACGAGACGCGCCAGGGTGCGATTGGCGATCTCGATTTGTTGATTACGGAAGCGTGGAATCGTTATGCACTGGATCTGGCGCAGGGCACGATCGAACCGGACTCGAGTGGTCACAGGTGGCTGATTCGTCGCAACAAGCCGTCGAACGAGAATTTGTTGAAGATGTTGACGAGTGGCACGGAACCGGAGCAGGTGGTAGATGCGCTGCGTCCGCAGACGTTGTATTACCGACGCATGATGGATGCGCTTGTTCGCTACGAGGGTGTGAAGGCGAAGGGTGGCTGGCCGGCGGTGAGTGACACGTCGCATCGCGCGTCGACATCGAACGTGGCGCGCACAGTCCCGAAGACTGCTGCCGTGTCTCCCTTGACTGCGCGGGTGCGTGCGCGCCTGGTGGCGAGCGAGGATG
>JBBQYT010000078.1:0-7621 GCA_038208385.1 Longimicrobiales bacterium
CCTCGAGGCGACGACTCCTGTCCACGAGCTTTCCAGTACCCTTTAAGGCGACCGGCCGCCCCGCAAACCGCTCGAAATCGCGCCGCTTTACCAGCGGTCGTTCGATACCAGCCGACGAAACCTCCAGCAGGTAGCGCTCGGACAAATCCCCGCGCGTGTCCAGGTACGACTCGAGATCCCGGCTCACCTTCGCACAATCATCCACCAGAACGCCGGCGCCCGGCTTCGAGTCCGCCCTATCGATCCGGACCCGCAAAATCGGACGCGCCCTCGACCCAGCCAGCTCGAGCTCTACAAACTCGAAGCCAAGACCCTCCACGCGCGCTGCCAGATCCCGCTCGAGCCTGTCTTGCATTGCCCGCTCGCCCTGCCCTTTTCCGGCGACTGCGCTCAATAAAAAAGTGGGGGAACCTCCCCCACTTCGAAAAGTCGGACACTTCTGCGTGTCCAGCTATGAGTGAAAATATAGATATTTGGACACTCAAATGCAAGCCGATACCGAAAAACGGAACGTACCCGTAAACGCGTGCGCGTGCGTTAAACCCACCCGAGCCAACGGGAACCGAATCACTCGCCCGTACACGGAAACGTGCGCGGGTTGTCTGGCTTTTGACTTCCGGGACCGTTTACGTGCCCGTGCATGTGCTTCGGCCGGGTTGGCGCGGGAACGTTTAACGCACGCGCACGCGTTTACGGGGACGGGAGACCACAACTGCATTTTGAAACTAAGGGGATCTCATGGCGAAGGTCGTCGTCATTACGGGGGCGAGTGGTGGAATTGGTGCGGAGCTGGCTCGGCAGCTTGGGGCGCGCGGGGATTCGCTGGTTCTGGGTGCCCGCCGGCAGGCGGAGCTCGAGAAGGTTGCGGACGAAGTGCGGGCGGCCGGCGGCAAAGCCGTCACGGTGAAGACTGATGTCACGCGACGGGGAGACATCGAGAAGCTGCGCGATGCAGGCATGGAAGCCTTTGGTCACATCGACGTATGGGTCAACAATGCCGGGCAGGGCATCACGCGCTCAGTGCTCGATCTCACCGATGAAGAATTCGACAGCATCATCGCGGTGAACGTGAAGTCCGCGCTCTACGGCATGCAGGCAATTGTGCCGTACTTCAAGGAGCGCGGCGAGGGTCACGTGATCAATGTGTCGTCGTTTCTCGCGCGCGTGCCGATTGCATCGTTTCGCTCCGCTTACAATGCGGCGAAAGCTGCGTTGAACTCCCTGACAGCCAACGTCCGCATGGATCTGGCAAAGGAGTTTCCGAACGTGCACGCGACGGTGTTCATGCCTGGCATCGTGTCGACGGAGTTCCGGAACAACGCGCTGGGCGGCACGATCGGCAACTGGTCGAACATCGGGACGACCGCTGCTGGAGATTCGCAGACGCCGGAAGAAGTCGGCACGATCATGGTTCAGCTGATTGACAATCCCGTTGCGGAGCTGTTCAGCAATCCGGCTTCTTCCGGGATTGCCAGACGGTACTACGAGGACGTGGCTGCGTTCGAGAAAGGATTGTAATCAAAGATTCACCGCGGAAGACGCAGAAGACGCGGAAGGAGATCTGATTTGAATTCCGCCTCGTCCGCGTCTTCCGCGGTGAAATAATGTTTGAACTACGTTGCAGCGGGAGGCAGGACCGGCGTGTATCCGTTACACCTCACAACCGGAAGGGGCGGATACTTCGGAAACGCCGGATCGACAGCAGAGAGCTCGCACATATAGAACTTCGATCCTCGCTTCGTTTCGACGATGCGCGAGTGAGAACACGAAGCGCACAGGCCTGGGTTTGTCATGAATCATGATTGTGCGATGACGCCGAGCACCGCAACCTGCCGTTCGGGATCGCCGGCGCGATGGGAAAAGAACAGGCTGTTATCGCAGCGCGTGCAGAGTGATGACGCGCTGATGTTGTCGGCTGGAATGCCCAATGCTTTCGCCTGATCGGCGATGACGGCGCGCAGGTCCACCGGGGTTGGTGCACTCGGGACCTTCAGGCCCAGCTCGCCGTGCACCTCGGGACTTACCTCGTAGCATTTTCCGCAGATCGCAGGACCGCAATGCACGCTCAGGTTTTCGACCTTTGCGGCAAATTCCTTTTTGAGAATGCGCACGCCTTCATCGAGGATGTGCGCAGCGGTGCCGCGCCATCCCGAATGCAGGAGAGCTATCGTGCGCGTTTTTGCATCGACTACAAAAATCGGCACGCAATCGGCGATCGTGATAGCAAGCATCAGGTCTAACGATGATGTCGCGTGTCCGTCGAATCGTTCGGAGATCAGCAGGCCGGGCGGACCACCGCCGTGGACGAGGACATCAGCTTTGTGGACCTGGCGGGCATGCGCAGCGCGTGTGAAGCCGAGCTGCCGGCGCAGCGCCAGCCAGCGATCGATTACATCGCCGGCCGGTGTCGTGCCGAAGAGGCGGAAGTCGGTTGAGTCGCCGCTCGCCGAGCGGCCCGTCGTTCCCTGCACCAGCCATGGGAAACGTGTGACCCAATCGGGGTTGCCGTAGACCGGGATGTCACCGCTCCGGCGAGTTTCGCGCAACGCCTACAATTCTCCGTGCGAACCTTCTGGTACGCTCGCCGCTGCTGCGTGCTCTTTCGTTCCGCCTTCGTGTGCAGCAAGCCGCGTCCTCAGCTCGCCGACTTCGTCTTTCAGCGCGTCGAATTCCTTGCGCGACACGGTGTCGAGCTTGTCGCGCACATCGCCTATCGCTTCCTGTGCGCGCGCCATTGTCGAGCGCACCGCTTCTTTTGCGCGTTCAGGCGAAAGCTCACCGCGCTCGCGCATTTCATCGATTGTCTCTTCGATTGCATCCTTCAATGCGGCGAGGATGCCGATCCCCGCCTTGAAGCCATCGCGAATTCCGTCTGAGGCCTTCTGTTGCTCGGCCATGGTCAGTCCTCCATACCGCGTGAATCATTGCGCTCGATGCGCGCGCCCAGTGCGCGCAAGCGCACATCGATCTTTTCGTAGCCGCGTTCGATCTGTCCAATGTTGTAGATGTGGCTGTCGCCTTCAGCGCCGAGCGCCGCAATGAGCAATGCCATACCCGCGCGAATGTCGGGGCTTTCGACAACGCCCGCGTGCAGGCGCGATGGGCCGACGACGACCGCGCGATGCGGATCGCACAACACTACGCGCGCGCCCATGCTGATGAGCTTGTCGGCAAAAAACATTCGCGACTCGAACATTTTCTCGAAGATCAGGATCGTACCGCGGCACTGCGTTGCGGTCACGAGCGCGATCGATGTGAGGTCGGCGGGAAACGCCGGCCACGGACCGTCATCGATCTTCGGAATGTGACCGCCCAGGTCCATGCGTATGCGCAGCTCCTGGTCCGCCGGCACGTGGAGATCCTTGCCGCGAATCTCGCACTTGATGCCCATGCGCTCGAAGCCGAGCAAGGTCGAATCGAGATGCTCGACGGCGGCGTCCTGGATCGTAATCTCGCCGCGCGTGACAGCGGCCAGACCGATGAACGAGCCGACTTCGATGTGATCGCTTCCAATGCGATGCGTGCAGCCACTGAGCTTGTCGACGCCATCGATTTCCAGAACACCGGTGCCGATGCCGCTGATTTTGCCGCCCATCTTGTTCAGCATGTTGCAGAGGTCCTGGACGTGCGGCTCGGCGGCGGCGTTCCGAAGGCGCGTATGTCCTTTCGCCGTCACGGCGGCCATCACGGCGTTCTCGGTGCCGGTTACGCTGGGCTCGTCCAGGAAGATGTCGGCGCCCTTGAGGCCGGTCGTCTCGAGGTGGTAGCCCTTGGAGGTCTCGACCGTCGCGCCCAGCTTCGAGAGTGCCAGGAAATGGGTGTCGACGCGGCGTCTGCCGATGACGTCGCCGCCGGGAGGCGGCAGCATCATGCGTCCCACGCGCGCGAGCATTGGGCCCGCTAGAAGGATCGAGGCGCGAATTCTCGCGGCCATTCCCTCTTCGATGTCCGAGACCTGCACCTCCCTGGCGTGTACTGTAACGGTGTTCGGCGCGGTCCATTCGACGCTGACACCGAGCTTGGTCAGGAGGTCCAGCAGCGTGCGGACGTCCTTGATGTCCGGGACGTTCTCGAGATGGACGGGTTCTTCGGTCAGCAGCGTCGCCGCAATGATGGGCAATGCAGCGTTTTTGTTCCCCGCCGGCTTGATGGTGCCATTGAGAGGGTAACCGCCCTGAACGATAAACTTCGGCATCTGACTCCGATCTCCTTGGGCACGCGCGCGAAATCCCGGCTTGTCGTCGGGAACTTACGGCGCTCGATTGCGCCGTCAATTGTAGGTCGCGGGAAGCCGTGCTGGTTGGGCAACCGCTGGGCGCAAGAGATGTTCCACCCCTTCCCGTTTGCTTGACACTATTCTTGCGCAGGGCCTAAGATGCGCTGTGACGCCCGCATCCCTGGGCTTGCTGGAACCGGCTGGAGTTAATGAATGGTGATCGCCACCACGTCCCTTTTCGTCCTGCAGAGCGTCGCGCCTGGAGTAACCGAGGCGCTACAGCGAATCGCGTTCACGCAGACCATAATGGCCATCGCAATCTCCATTATCACCCTGCTTTTGATCGGGGCATGCGGCCTGGGCTACATAACGCTCAAGCGCATGAACGTGGTCCTTCACGCTGCGCAAAAGGCAGTCGACGCCATGAAGGAGCGCGGTGAGCCGATTTTCGATGCGATCACGGTCATGTCGCGCGATGCAGCCGCTCTGACAGGCGCGGTCCGGGGCCGGGTCGACGCCTTGATGCGCACCGTGGATGAGCTGCACGCCGAGGTCCGGGCCACTGCGGCGGAGGCGCGCATTCGGGTCAAACAATTCGGCGCCGTGCTTGACATTGTGCAGGAGGAGGCCGAGGAACTGATGCTGGACGCCGCCGCGACGGCGCGAGGCGTGCATACCACTGCGGAGCGGCTGCGCGATCCTGACAGTCTGGCTCCTGCGTCACGGACAGTGCCCCTGCCTCCGCCGCTCACCGGGCCGCCACACACGGTCTCGGAAGCCGAGCTGCCGGGGGGCACGACGGTCGTGGTGCCGATCGAGCCCTGAGTCTCACAAGGAGAATACCATGACAGACGAAAGAGATACGACGGATTTCCTGACTGCGTTCGCGGTCGGTGCTGTTTTGGGAATTGGAGCCGCACTTATGCTGCGCCCGGAGAAGTCGACCGGCAAGCGAATCCTGAAGGAGATTGCGCCTTACCGGAAGCGGATGGGCCGGGATACGCAGTCTGCACGCAAGAGCTTTTTGCGCGGCGGACGTTCCCTGCGGAATGCCGGCGACGAGATGGGCGGCGCAGGCGCTGCTATCGCGCGCGAGCTGCGCGGCGAGCTCGCCGACATGGTCTCGAATGCACGCGAAGAGCTGGCAGACGTCGTTGAGCAGCAGATGAAGCATGCGCAGCGCGCCATGAAGCGCGGCATTCGCAACGTTGGTCGCTGAGTTGAAGCTGCACCACGCCTTCCGCGCCGGAGTCATGCTACTCGGCGCGGCAGTGCTCGTGCTGATGGTGCCGGATCACGTCTACGCGTTTGGTCCCGCAACCCACGTGTTCCTCGGCGCACAGCTGCTCGGTTCCCTGCAGCTGCTGCCGGACTACATCGCAGTTCTGCTGCGCTCGCATCCGCAGAGCTTCCTGTACGGCTCGATGGCAGCCGACATCTCACTCGCAAAAAAATACGTACCCGCCGGTCGCCACTGTCACTTCTGGCACGTCGGCGAAGAGATCTTCGACCGCGCAGAAAACGACCGCCTGCGCGCCGTCGGCCTCGGCTATCTCAGTCACCTGGCCGCCGATACGATTGCGCACAATTATTACGTGCCGCGCCAGCTGTTGATGACAAGCTCCACAAAAGCGCTCGGGCACTCGTACTGGGAGCATCGCCTGGACGCACATCTCGGTCAGACCTACGCATCACTTGCCCGGGAAGTCGTGATGGACTACGACCACAGTGAAGCTGACATGCTGTTCGATAGCGTGCTCAGCGGAACGATCTTTTCGTTCGAGACGAACCGCAGAATTTTTCGCGGGATGATTCGCGCGCAGGATAATGACCGCTGGCAGGCCGTGTTCGATCGCGTCGTGCAGAACTCGCGCTGGGACCTCACCGGCGAGACCGTCGACGGCTACATGATCTGCGCCTTCGACTCTGTCATCGATTATCTGCGCCGTCGCCGCGACTCTTTGCCCGCGACTCTCGATCCCACCGGTGACTTCAACCTGCAGCTCGCAAAGAAAGTGCGCAGGCTCGCGATGCGCGATGGCGCACTTCAGAAGCCATCAGTCCTGCACGACATGGCCGAGGACTTCTTCCCGTTGCCGCCCGTCACCTTCAACTACTGGTCGCAGCGCACGCCGGCGTGATACAACACATCAGCTCGGCGCTCGATGCTCCGAGTTGTCACTCACGTTTGTGTTTCGCGCCCGCGACGATGACAGCGAAGCTGGCTGCATAGTTGTTGCCGCATACCTCGCACTTCGCCATTGAATCCCCTCGTAGTTGTTTGCCCGTCAAGGTAACCACAACGCTTATATGCATTCTTAATGCGCCGATGTCTGGTCGGGGTCAGTGGCCGGAGGATATGGCGAGATTCCAGTTTGGCGCGCGTGTATGCCGGCAACCGACAGGCCTGTGAAGAAACGTCGCGCATTGACGCCGAGCGAGCGCGTGCGATAGCCGCCTTCCTGCACGACGAGTGTCGGTAGTCCAAGCGCGCCGAGTGCGGCGCCGTTCTGCTCGAAATCCGCAGCGCCGAGGCTCCAGGTACCTGTGGGGTCACCTTTGGCGGGATCGAGTCCGAGGGATACGACGAGAAAGCGCGGGTTGAAGTCGCGCACGATCTTGAGCGCAGCTTCGAGCGCGCCGAGGTATGCATTGCCGGTCATGGCCTCTGGCAGGGGCATGTTCACGTTGTAGTCCTTCCCGGGACCGGTGCCGCGCTCATCCTCGAAGCCACTGAAGTACGGGTAGGCAAAGCTCGGATGGCCGTGCAGGGAAATCGTAAGGACGTCAGCGCGGTCGTAGAAGATATCCTGCTGTCCGTTGCCATGGTGATAGTCGACGTCAATGAGTGCGACAGTGCCGTGTGCACTCAGATAGTGTGCGGCAATTGCGGCGGAGTTGAGATAGCAGAAGCCGCCGAAAGAGCGGCGCTCGGCGTGGTGGCCGGGCGGACGCACGAGGGCGTAGGCCATCCAGAGTCCGCCGAGAATGAGGTCTGCCGCCGTCAGTGCGCAGTCGGCTGCTTCCTTTGCAGCCGTCCAGGCGTTCTGCGTGAGCGGCGTGAACGTGTCGATGCAGTAGTAGCCGGCACGCACAGCGAGATCGACGGGCGGTCGTGCAATGTTTCGAATCGGAAACACGTATGGATATACGGATTCGGACGGTCCCAGCTTGGCACACATGCGCTTGAAGTACTCGATGAACTCGGCGTCGTGAACTGCAGTGATGTGATCCTCGGTGTAATGCTTTCGATGCGCACGCTGGAAGAAGTTGGTTTTGTCCAGCTCGGACAGGATTGCCGACACGCGTACGGGCGATTCGACGTAGCCGCGCTCGCGAATGTGATGAATGCGATGGCCTTCACTCACGACGAGTCCGATTGCCGGGTCGACGGTCGGGAGCTTG
>JBBQYT010000079.1:0-7577 GCA_038208385.1 Longimicrobiales bacterium
CCCAGCGCGTGCGTCTCGTATGAAACGCCGTTGTGACGACGATTGCACTCGTGATGTGCTGCTGCTTTGCATACTCGCCGAGTGCGCGCGCATCATCGACCGTGCTGGTGCTTCCGCCGGGCGGGCGCAGCTCGATGATGGCGGTGGCCGGCACACCGCTCCGGATCATGACGGCGACGGCGGCATCGGACTCATTGGGCATCGCTCCCAGCTTTTCGGCGGGTGTAACCAGCTCGCGCGGAACGGCGATGAGTGGGGCCAGACCGCGCTTGTAGAGCTCGACTGCGTGCAGTGGACGCGAGGACGCGTCGCCACCCATGACATAGATGATGTCGGAGTGCTCGAGCGGATCGGATACCACGAGCAGTCTCGCCATACCTGTTAGCAGTGGGGCTCTCAGCAGATAAACCGCGCACAGCAGCACGAGGATGACGCCGGGGATGAGCCACAGCAGACGGATTCGTGGTGCAGAAAAAGAAAAGGGCCGCCGAACCGGCAGCCCTTCTTCCGCTCGCTTCGCACGACTATCCAAACGCGTGCTCCGAGTGTCCCTGCAGTGCGTGCAGCACCTCCGCTCCGTAGAACATCTTGATGTACTTCGCCTGCACCTGTGTGATGCGGCGCACGGCCCACACGAGCTCGACGTAATTCGGCTCGACCGGCGTGTGCGTCAGGTGCAGCCCAACTTCGTGCGGCAGATGGCTTCCCTTCCGGTTGTTGCACGGCGAACACGCCGTCACAACGTTCTGCCACGAGTTAATACCGCCGCGGGACAACGGAATGACATGATCGCGCGTCAGGAACTCGCGTCCGCGCAGCAGCGAGCGATGCCTGTGACAATACTGGCAACGGTAGCTGTCGCGCGCGAACAGAAATGTGTTGGTGACCTGACGTCGGAATTTGCGCGGAACATGTACGTAGCGGACAAGACGAATCACTGAAGGGCACGGCATGTCCCGCCGCTCGGAGCGGAATATGCGAGACTCGTCGACCTCCATAATCTCCGCCTTCTTTTCGATGACCAACCGCAGCGCACGGCGCACGGGAAGTATCGTAAGAGGCTCGAAGGAAGCGTTCAGTGCCAGACATCCCATAGTCGTAATGCAATCCTCCTTGCAGCGCGCTAAGTCACCTGCTTATACGCCTTTTGCCGCTCGTTGGTTCGCCAGACTTCATTAGTTTAGCGCCGAATTGTGGTCTTTTGCAATGCCGTCCCGGCTACATCAACGACACCGGATCACGGTCCAGGATCAGCCGCAGCTGGGCTTTTCCGGGCTTTATGCTGTGCCGCACAAGCAGGTTGCGACAGGCCCGCGCGATCAGTTTCGAGCTTTTGGAGCGCAGGATGAAGTGCCAGCGCCAGCGTCCGCGCACTCTGTCGATGGGACAGGGGGCCGGTCCGATCAGCTCCAGCTCGGGGCCGGTTCCCGCATCGGCGACGAAGCGCGCTGCTTCTTCGACGGCGAGGCGAACTGCTTCTTCATCGAGGCCGCTGACGACGATGTTGGCGAGCCGGCACAGCGGCGGATAGAGCGGCGCTTTGCGCTCCTCGAGCTCTCGTTCTGCAAAGCTCGTGTAGTCGTGCTCGATTGCGGCGCGGACTGCGTAGTGATTCGGTAACGATGTTTGAACGAACACTTCACCGCCCGTTGGCCCGCGTCCCGCGCGACCGGCAACCTGCGTCAACAGCTGGAAGGTTCGCTCGCCCGCACGAAAGTCGGGGAGGTTCATTCCAACATCGGCGTTGACGACACCGACGAGGGTGACGCGCGGGAAATCCAGTCCCTTGGCGATCATCTGGGTGCCGAGCAGGATGTCGACCTCACCTTTTTCGAAACGCTCGAGGATCTCGTGGTGTGACCACTTCGCGGATGTCGTATCGACATCCATGCGCGCGATGCGCGCCGACGGAAACGTTTCGGCGACGGTGCGTTCGACCTGCTCGGTGCCGATCCCGCGATATGCAATGTCGCCCATGGTGCACTCCGGACAGACGACGGGCGCAGGCTCTTCGCGAAAACAGTAATGACAGACGACGCGCCTGCGTGCGCGATGAAATGTGAGCGACACGTTGCACTGCTCACACTGCCAGACGTGTCCGCAGTCTCTGCATTGCACGAACGTCGAGTAACCTCTTCTGTTCAAAAGAAGAATTGTCTGCTCTTTCCTATCCAGTCGTTTCTGAATTCCATCGATCAGCGGCTTCGACAGGACCGACGCGGTGACGCGGGGACGCGGCGACGCGGCGACAACATCGGGTGGACGCGGGGGAGCATTCGCCCCCTCGCCGCGTCGCCGCGTCTCCGCGTCTGCCTGGCGCGCGGATTCTCTCAAATCCACAATCGTGACGGGCGGAAGCGGCCGTCCCTCAACTCGCTCGGGCAGCTCCAGCAATTCAAATTTTCCTACGAGCGTGTTATGCCAGCTCTCGAGCGATGGCGTTGCGCTGCCGAGCAGGCACACGGCGCCGGCCAGGCGCGCGCGCATGACGGCGAGCTCGCGGGCGTGGTAGCGCGGCGCTTCGCCCTGCTTGTAGGTGGCTTCGTGTTCTTCATCGACGACGATGGCGCCCAGGTTTGCGACAGGCGCGAAGATGGCGGAGCGGGCGCCGACGGCGATGCGTTTTTCGCCGGTGCGCAGTGAGCGCCATGCATCGTAGCGCTCGCCGTCGGACAGCGCAGAGTGGAGGACGGCAACCTGGTCGCCGAAATGCGAGCGAAAGCGCGCGACGGTTTGTGGTGTGAGCGCAATCTCGGGAACGAGGACGATTGCGCTCTTGCCCTGTTTGCCGACGACCTCTTTCAGCAGCTCAATGTAGACGAGCGTCTTGCCGGATCCGGTGACACCGCGCAGCAGGAATGGTTTGTCCGCGCCAATACGCGCTGCGTGCAACAGGGTTTCGAGCGCGCGCGTTTGCGCATCGGTAGGCGTGAGCTGTTGCGGTGCGATGACATCCATGCTCGCAAATGGATCGCGGTCGACGCGCTCATCGTGAATGTGTGCCACGCCGCGCTCGACGAGTCCTTTTACGATCGCAGCGGAAAAGCCGAGCTGCTGTGTCAGGTGCGCGACGTCTGCGTTGCCAGCCATTGACTCGAGCACTTCGTACAGTTCGCGCTGGCGCGGCGCGCGCTGGAACAGCTCATCGCGCTGCTGGAGGCTCGGGAGCTCGCGCGTGATGCGCACGACGCGTCGCTTGAGCTCCGGTGAGTCGCGGCGGGAAGTATCCGAGAGTGCAATGGGAAGTGCAGCGCGCAGCACGAGCCCGAGTGGTGCGATGTAGTATTCGGCGGTCCACTGGCAGAGCCGGAACAGCTCGAGCGGCACTGCGGGCGTTGCATCGAGCACGCGCTCGATGGGCCTGGCTTTGTCGGCCGCGGAATCGTCCTTCGCTACACCTGCAACCCAGCCAATGAGCTTCCGGCCGGCAAATGGCACGCGCACGCGCGTGCCTTCGGCCAGCTCGTGCTCTGCCTGGTATGTGAATGTGCGGAGCAGCGGGAGCGGCAACGCGACTTCGAGGAGCATTGTGTCAGGTTTCAGTGAGTTCGGGCTGTTCGGCAACGCGTACGAAGTCGTAGGGCGGCCATGGTCCAGTTACGTCGATGCTGAGCTCGGGATTCGCCTTGCCGAGGTCATCGGCGCGCTGCACGAAATCGATCCATGCCGCGCGGTCGACGAGAAATGCGGCGCTCATGAGCTTGTCGGCATCGCGCGGGAACGGCACGGTGGCGCGCGCCATTCGTCGCATGTCGCTGTAGATGCTGGTGGCCGACTCCTGCAGCTCGCTGCGCGGCCCGCCGGAGCCCGGGGCACTTACGTGCATGCGCAGCTCCCAGTAGCCATCGATGAATGAAAGCGCTTCATCGAGCATCAGATACTGATCCTGCAGGAACTGGATGAGCGTGCGCCGTCCCGAGAATACGATTCCGAAGGGTGCGGGCAGGATCGTCGTGCGACGCATCACCTGCTCGACCACCTGCTGGTGACCTTTCACGTGCTCGTCATCGAGCGGCGGGAGCTCGAACACCATCGGATTCGTGATCGCTTCGAGATCGCGGAACCGCACGCGCACCTGTCCATCCTCGTTCTTGTTGTTGCGCCAGCCGCGCGAACGCGTGATGCCGTACAGGTACAGTCCCCTATCTTCGCGATCCGCCATCGTCAGCCCGGCAACAATGCGATGATCTCTTTTTGCGGTCCCGGTGTGGTCACTTCAGGACCGTCTTCGCCGATGTAGACATCGATCTCGGTACGCATCCCGACATCGCCCGGGACGTAGAGACCAGGCTCGATGGAGAACGAAACGCCGGGAATCAGCTTCCGCGTTTCGCGCGTCTCGTGGTTGTCGATGTTGGGTCCCATTCCGTGCGTCGCCTGATCGATGGAGTGGCCGGTGCGGTGGATGAAGTATGCGCCGAAGCCGCGCTGTCCGATCAACCCGCGCGTCACATCGTCTACCTCATACCCTTGAACCGAACGGCCTGCACTGAATGCACTACGCAGGAATTCGACCGCGGCATCCCGTGCATCGCGAATCGCAGCGAACATCGTGGCTACCTTCTCAGGCACTTCCGCACCCAGATAGCCCATCCACGTCTGATCGGAAAACACGGAATCGGCGGACTCCTTCGCCCATAAATCGAGCAGAACGACATCGCCTTTCCTGAATGTTGCTCCCTTACCGGACGGCTCGTAGTGCGGATTGGCGGCGTTCACGCCCGTCGCAGGAATGCAGTCCGCGCCGCTCGCACACCCATGGGCGGCGAGGTCTGCGAGAACCCAGGTGCGAAGATCGCCTTCGGTCGGATTTTTTTCGTCCGCCACTTCCCGGGCGAGACGCTTGAGAGCGGCCTGGGCGACCTGGGCGAGCGCGACGGAAGCCCTGCGATGCGAGGCGAGGTCCGCGCCGGACCAGCGAGCCGAGAAGCGCGTCACGAGCTCGCCCGACGTCACGACCTCGGAGCCGGCGTCGCGTATCAGACCTACTACGCCGTACGGGACGAGGTCCATAGCAGGAACGGCATCACGCTCGGAGATCTCCATGGCGACGCGCGCCTTGCCGGCCAGCACCCGCTTCAGAACCTCATCCAGCTCGCGCCACGCGACGTAGGTTTCCTTCTGCCACGGCCATTTCCACCAGGGCTGCTGCTCGATGCCATGGGTGACCGCAATGGGATCGCCCTCGGCGGGAATCAGTACGAAATAGCGGCGGGTGAGGTCACCCAGCTCGAGGATGCGCCCCGCGACGGAATTGCGCGCATGCAGGTCGTAGAGCAGCCAGCCGTCAAGCTGCTGGTCGCGCAGGGCGGTCTGGATTTCAGCGAGCATACCGCCCAGCCGTGAGAACGTGCCGTCCCCTGTGGAGCCGAGGTCCATTCCTTTATCTCCTGTTTCTTAGGCTTTCGACCAATCTAATCCTTTGGCGGGAGTCCGGCGAAGGCGCGGAGTACATCTACAGTTCCATCCCCGACGCGCTTCGGGATGTAGCCGCCCTCGAGGGCGGCGACGACACCGACGTTTGTCTCCCGCATGATGCGAAGCGTCGTCGCGTGGAGGTCGCGCGGCTCGAGAAGCATGCCGCCGAGCGGATCACCGGCAAGACAATCGAATCCTGCAGACATGAATACGATGTCGGGCGTGAAGGTGCTCAATGCGGTTTCGAGTGCTTTTGCGAACGCGCGCTCGAACGCGAGGGCATCGATTCCGTGCGGCATCGGGACGTTGAGTGTGGTGCCTTCACCGGCGCCGCGGCCACGCTCGTTCAGGTGGCCCGTGCCGGGATAGTGCGGAGACAAATGTGTCGACAGATAGAAGACAGTGCCATCCTCATAGAAGATGTCCTGCGTCCCGTTCCCGTGATGCACATCCCAGTCGATGATCATCGGTCGTAAGACGCCCAGGTTTGCCTGCGCGTAGCGCGCCGCGACTGCGATATTGTTGAACAGACAAAAACCCATGCTGCGCGTTGGCGTTGCGTGATGTCCCGGTGGACGTGCCGCTGCGAATGCGGTCTTCGCTTCGCCTGAAGTTACGAGTCGCGCCGCATCGATGACGCAGCCTGCTGCTGCCAGTGCTGCGTCCCAGCTCGCGGGTGAGACAATCGTGTCTTCGTCGAGCCACATGAGGCGCTCGAGCTCGACAGCCTTGGTTCCTGCAGTGCGGACGCGCTCGATCATCGCGTCGCTGTGCGTGCGTTGCAGGTCGGCGATTGTTGCAGGCTCGGCCTCGCGCTGCAGCATAACATCCTGCAGCGCGGGCGTGTCCTGGTAGACTGCGTTGATGAGTGCGGGTAGTCTGCCCTGGTGCTCCGGATGCCCCCAACCCGTGTCGTGGCGGGCGCAATCCGGATGCAGTACCAGTGCGGTCGGAGCCTGCACGGGCGTGGCCTCGGGCCGGCTCAAACCAGCGTTGGCGAGAGTGACGTCTGCGTGGGTGTCAGCATTTCGGCGCCGTTCGCGGTGATAGCAAGAATATCCTCGAGACGAATGCCGAACTTACCGTACTGGTAGATGCCGGGCTCATCGCTGAACGTCATGCCCGGCTGCAGAACGATCTGGCTGCCACGCACGAAGTACGGCCACTCGTGACCTTCGAGGCCGATGCCGTGTCCGAGGCGATGCGTGAACGTCTTGTAGTCGGGACCATAGCCCGCGTCCGTTATCACCTTCCGCGCCGCATCATCAACCTCGCCGCACCTTCTGCCGGGGGCGGCGGTTGCAAGCGCCTTCGCCTGCGCTTCGTGCACGATCTCGAAAACCTTTTGTGCCTCGGGAGCAGGAGTGCCGAATACAACAGTGCGCGTCATATCGGAGTCATAGCCGTGCACTTTCGTGCCGCCGTCGATCAAAACAACCTGGTTTTTTTCGAGTGCGCGTGGCTTCGGGAGTCCGTGCGGATACGCGGACGATTCGCCGAAGAGCACGAGTCCCCCACCCTGATAGCCGAGCTTCTCGAACGCATCATTCACGTTGCGACCGAGCTCGGCCTGCGTCATTCCTTCGCGTAGTGTCCTGAACGCTGCACGATACGCATCGAGTGTCACCTGGTTCGCAAAGCGCATGATCTCGATTTCGTGCGCGCTCTTCACCCCGCGGCATGCATTCGTGATGGGCTCGGCAGTTGCGACCTGCAATGCGGGTGCTGCAACGGCCATCTGATTGTAGACGAATGTCCGCGCGCTTCCATCGACGGCGATCTTGCCCGTCGAAACGCCCCACTCCTTCAGGATGCCAGCAATGAGCGCTTCGGGATTCTGGTCTTCCTGCCATACGCGCATCTCGAAGCGTCCATCGACCTGGATCGAGCCGCGCTGCTCTTCGAATGCAGGCGAGATGACTACGCCCTTGCCGCTCGCCGGAAGCAGAAATGCAAAAAGTCGTTCGCTGCGGCCCCAGTTGACGTCCGAGAAATACGACATGTTGGGGCCGGGCTCGAGCAGCATCGCCGAGTAGCCCTGTTCCTTCATGAGTCGCTGTGCCTTGTCGCGCCGTTCTGCGCGCTCCGCCTCGCTGATCGGGGCCGGCGCGGCAGCTACGCGCGACCGAAGCGATGCAAGCTCGGGTGCGACCTCGTGC
>JBBQYT010000080.1:0-7570 GCA_038208385.1 Longimicrobiales bacterium
ATCATCGAACTGCTGCAGTCGCACGAACATCTCGGCGCGGTTCACCTGCACGGTGCCGATCAGGTCAGCGTCGCCGCGCATTTCTGCGAAAGCGAGTGCGCGTGTGAATGCGCCGTCGGCTTCGGTGTAGCGCTCGGGGTCGACGTACGCCATGGCCATGTTGTTGAGCACCCAGATCATGGCCTGGTCGTCCTGTAGCTCTTCGTAACCTTCGAGCGCTGTGCGGTAGCGCTGCAATGCGCCGCTGCTGTCACCGCGAATGTTTGCCAGTGTGGCGAGGTTTTGCTGGGTCATGACTGACAGACGGCGATTGCCGAGTTGTCCTGCCAGCTCGTGGGCCGCGATGAACAATGTTTCGGCGCGATCGAGTCGTCCCAGCGACTGTTGGCAGTTGCCCTGACAGTTCAGTGCGGACGCTTCGTGCTGTACGTTGCCGGCTTCGCGTGCGGCGGCAATGCTCGAGTCATACAGGTCTTCGGCAAGCTTGAATTCGCCGCGCTGATAGTGCACCTGGCCGATGCGGCGCAGCAGCTCCGAAACCTCTCCGCCGAGCTCGCGCGTTTGTTCGACGGCGCTCGAGTACGCCGCGATCGCGTCATCCCAGCGACCGAGTCCCATCGCGGTACGCGCTGCTTCTACCAGTTCGTCAACGGAGGGCGCTACCATCGTTTCCGGATTTTGGCCGTTCATACGTTCGCGTTCAGTTGATGTCCGTGCCGCACAATGATTTCCTTGAATTGCCGAAACATGAACGGGTCGAGCATCCGTCCTGATTCGTTCTCCATGATGTCGAGCGCTCGCTCGACCTGGTATGCATTGCGATAGCTGCAGTCTGTCGTGAGTGCATCGAATACATCTGCAATGCACACAATGCGTGCCGATACGGGAATGTCTTCGCCCCGCAGCCTGTCCGGGTAGCCCTGGCCGTCCCAGCGCTCGTGGTGGTTGCGCACCATCGGACGAATCACTTCGGGAAAAGCAAGCTCTTCGAGAATCTGATCACCGACGATGACGTGCCTGCGAACGACTGCGCGTTCGCTGTCCGTCAATGGACCCGGCTTGTCGAGAATTTCGCGCGGCACCGACGCGTTGCCGATGTCGCGCAGGTACGCACCGAGTCGCAGCCACATGACGTCCGGGTATTTCACTTCCTTCGCGAGTGCGAGCGCGTACTCCGCAACGCGCCGGCCGCGCTCGCCGGTCCGCAGCATTTTGTGTGCAGCGCCGTCCTCGACCCACGCTTCCGCGGCGAGGTAATAGACATCGCCCATGCGCTCGAGACGTCGCTTTACATCGAGAATTTCGCCGCGCACGTCCAGAGCTGAAAACACTTCGGCTGCGCGATTGAGCGAGCGCAGTGCCAGCCTGTGCTCGCGTCCCGCGAGGAAGACGCGGGCGCGCGCACTTTCCGTTTCCGCTTCGAGAAGGGGATTGTCGCACGCACGTGCAAGCTTGAGAGCCAGGCCGAGCTGAACGTTGGCCATCTTCAGCTTGCCGGTCTCGAAATACAACACACCATAAAACTTGTAGACTTCACCAAGCCCCGAATCAGAGCCAAGCCTGCTGAAAATCTCGAACGCGCGGTCACAGCACTCGCGTGCGCGCTCGAAATTCTGCCGCTTCAGGTGCAGCTCCGCGCGATTGGTCTCGATCTTTCCTACTGTCGCAAGATCGCGGATCGATTCAGCAGAGGCCTGCGCAGAATCGAAGCACACTTCCGATGCCGCCCATTCGCCGACGTCCGTGTGCAGCATCCCCATGTTGTTGAGAACCCACGCGAGCGCACGGTCGTCCTTGAGACTGCGAAAACGATCGAGTGCCGACTGATATCGCATCAGTGCAGCAGCCAGGTCGCCACGCGTGTTGGCAAGTGTCCCGAGATTCTGGTCGATCAGTGCGCTGAGCCGTACATCGCCTACGGCATCCGCTACCACGCCGGCACGAGCATACAGAGATTCGGCAACATCGAGTCTGCCGCGCAATTGCGCGCACGCTGCCATCGCATTCAACGCAGCCGCCGCAGCCTGCTTCTGCTTTTTTTCCTGCGCGTGCAAGAGACTCGACTCGAACGACTGATTCGCCCTGTCGTAGTCACCACGCTCGAAGTGCACGCGTCCGATCTTTCGCAGGATAATCGCCGTCGACTCCGGCTGCCCCGATGCCGCCGCACCATCGAGCGCGTCCTGGTACAGTGCAAGCGCACTATCCCAGTCGCCGGCGGCATCGGCTTCGCACGCCAGCTCGAACGCACGATCGAGTCCCAACGCGACGCTACTCACGCGCGCTGACTAGTCCGTTCCCAGTGAGTGCATCAATCCTCTGCCGCACAATACTTCGAGAAGTGACTCAGCGTGCCGACGACCAGCAGCTGACCACCCAGGGCGAGGCTCGGAACTGGCTGCATCGCATTACCGTTTTCGGGATCGTACAGAATGACGGCATGCGCAGGGTTCGTAAGGTTGATCGCGTTCGCATTCGACAGGATCAACGTCACGGGGAGGCGGAAGCCCTGCGCGCCGACATCGACGAGCTGACCGAAAAGATTGGTACGCTCTGCCTTCAGCCGAACCGCAACGTAATTGTCGCCGGACAGCGTCATCGTGAACTTCGTGTTCTGCAAGACCGCAAGTGGCGGAACGACGATCGTGTGCGCCGTCGGCAGGCCGTTCGAGCCCGTGCCGAGAATGATGACTGCGCCACCGAGCGGACCGATCCACTGCGAAGCCGACTGCGTCGGTGTGTCGATCTGCCCCTCGAGCAGCTTGTAGCTATGCCCATCCGAGCCAACGACCACCGTGGCCGACGGTTTGAGGCCTGCCGGTGCTGCTACCTCGCTCGGAGCTGGCCGTTCACAACTCGTGAGCACTGCAACGCATGCGACGACCGCGGCCGTCAGTGCGCGCAGGTTGCGCCTGAATGTCATTCGAACCCTCCCTGGTAACTGCCTATTTTGCTGAAGACGGAGGGTGGAAGTGCAATGCGCGGTCCACATTGCGTTTGCGACTGGATACGCGCAGTAACTAGTTGTCATACAAGCGATTAGATGATCCTTGTCCCGGTCGTCCAAGGCTGCCGGCATCTGCAATAATACATTGCACTGTAACGTTGCATTACATCCAACAGATGTCACATGGGAGTGATATGGGCAGCTGCACGGCGGGGTTGGTCAGCCAGCGTTCCGGGCTGTACGGGGAGTTTCCTCGGGTTCGATTCGAAGGGATCCTGGTAGCGGCGCGGTGCGCCACCAGTCGGCGTCGATGTGGAGGTGCACCTTGAGGTCGTGGTCGGGAGAGAGGTCGATGCCGAGGGCGCCGGTGCGCGGTACTTCGTCGGGGCTGCGGACCTTGCCGGCATCGACGGCGAGGCGGTTGTGAAGGTCGATGGCGCGAAGGAGTCGGCGGAAGTGTGTTTCGCGCAGCGCCCGGACCTGTTGCAGCCGCGTGCGCCAGATGCGCGCGTCGGGAATGCGTTGCGAGGTGATCTCGCCGATGAGCCGGACGAATGGGTCATCGGCCAGCTCGTCGATGACTTCGATGTATTCGGAATCGAGTGTGACGCCGTAGACGACAATGATCTGGCTGATGGCCTCCTGTGCGCTCGCGAGCTGGCGCCAGGCGGCGCGAGCCCAGGGCTCGCCGCTGCCGTCGGGATTCGTGCGCGGAACCGATGGATCTGCGTTGTTGAGGTTTTCAGAGATGAATGGCGCGAACAGCTCGGGATAGGCTTCGGGCAATGGACTCGGCGCGCGTCGCATCGAGCCTTTCAGCAGGAGTCCCCAGGCTTCGACCATTTGTGAGAGGGCTCGGCTGCCTTTGCGGAGCGCGCCGATCGAGCCGCGCAGTCTGCGCGTGCGTTCCTGCTGCTCGAGGAAGCGCTGCACGAAGATGAGTGTGACGAGGATGCCGCCCGATTCGGTCGAGAGGTTCGGACCGAATCGGTCCAGGGTCGGATTGTCGAAAACGAGCATAGCGATTGTCGAAACCAGGAATAGCGCGCCGAGTGTAACGTACAGGAGCGTGGGTCGTTGGATCGGCGGTCCGCGTCGCGCGGTTTCGCGGCTGTCTGGACGCAGACGCGGAAGCCGGATGCGCGACAGTAACGACGGTTGTGGCGGGCTCGGCGGTTTTCTTTGCCTGGGTGGCACGGGCAGCTCCTCTCCTGCATCGGTCCGGCGCTGCGGATGATAGGGCGTTCCGCCGCGGCGTGGCAACTCAGTCGAACTCGAGCTCTTCCTGGTCGATGAAGCACCAACCCCAGGTCTCGCCCGGCTCGATCGACCGCATGATCGCATGCTTGCTCGCATGGAAATGCTTCGTCGCGTGCTTGTTCCAGGATGAATCGCAGCAGCCCACGTGGCCGCAGGTCATGCACATCCGCAAGTGAACCCACGTGTCGCCCATGGCGAGGCACTCCTCGCAGCCGTTTGTGTTGGGCTTCACCTCTCGAATCTGATCCGCGTGCGTACAGGCCATTTGTTCTCCGTTTTCCTGGTTCTCGGTCTATAGCTCAGTTCTCGGTTTTCCGTTCTCAGTCGGCGGTTTCTCAGTTGTCAGTCGCCGCTCTCTGTCGTTCCCGGCGTCTCGATCTGTCCGCGACATTCCGCTGCGCAATCTGAACTCAGGCAGGCGCGAGCGCGAGCGCAGGCGCGGGCCAACCCCGGATAGCGCAACCCGAGCCCCCAAACCCCAATTCTGGGTATCACCAGGTAAGTAGCTTGACGGGGGCGGTACTATTAACGGGCCCTAAAACCAGGGCTCCAATGAGACTTGAAAGCCAGTTAGTGCGGGCGGCAATGACTGAGACGATTCTGGGCTATACAGACTCTTTTGCACGACGCCACATCGGGCCGGGTGATCCTGAGATCCGGCAGATGCTGGAGGTTCTGGGATATGACTCGCTCGATGCGCTGATTGATACTGCGATTCCGGCATCGATCCGGCTTCGCGAAGCGCTGAATACCTCCGAGCCCTCCAGCGAATACGAAGCCCTCGCCGAGCTGCGCGGGCTGGCTGCGCGCAACAAGGTATTCCGCTCGTATATCGGCACGGGGTACTCGAACACGATCACGCCGCCTGTCATCCAACGTAACATCCTCGAGAACCCCGGCTGGTACACGGCCTATACGCCCTATCAGGCGGAGATCGCACAGGGTCGTCTGGAAGCGTTGCTGAACTTTCAGACTATGGTCATCGATCTGACGGCGCTGCCGATCGCCAATGCGTCGCTGCTCGATGAGGCGACAGCGGCCGCTGAAGCGATGCAGATGAGTCATGCAATCAAGGGCACGAAGGGTCGCGACACGTTTTTCGTGTCGGAGCTGTGTCATCCGCAGAACATAGACGTCGTCCGTACACGCGCGCGCGCGAGGGACATCGAAATCGTTATCGGGAATCACGAGACGTTCGAGTTCACGCCCGGCGTGTTTGGCGCGCTCGTGCAGTATCCCGCAACCGATGGCACGCTGCACGACTACCGCGCGTTCTGTGAACGCGCGCATGCCGCTGATGCGATGGTGACTGTCGCCGCGGATTTGTTGTCGCTGACATTGCTTGTGCCGCCGGGTGAGTTTGGCGCCGACATCGCGGTAGGCAACACACAGCGGTTTGGCGTTCCACTCGGTTATGGTGGTCCGCACGCTGCCTTTTTTGCGACGCGTGATGAATACAAGCGCCAGTTGCCGGGGCGCATCATCGGTGTGTCGCGCGACCCGCAAGGCGAGCCCGCACTGCGCATGGCGTTGCAGACGCGCGAGCAGCACATCCGCCGCGAGAAGGCGACCAGCAACATCTGCACAGCGCAGGTTCTGCTCGCTGTTGTTGCGAGCATGTATGCCGTGTATCACGGCCCCGATGGCCTGCGTCGTATCGCAGAGCGAGTTCACTCGCTCGCGTCAGTTCTCGCGACGGGATTGTCGCGTCTCGATCACGATGTCGGCAATGACGACTTCTTCGACACCGTATCCGTGCACCTCGGCGCACAAAGGGCCGATGTCCTGATGCGGGCGGCCGTCCAGCGCGGCATCAACCTGCGCAGACTGAACCCTGAGACCATTTGCATTGCGCTCGACGAAACGACATCCACGCGGGACGTCACGGATCTGTTCGAGGTATTCGCAGAAGGCAGGCGTTTCGATTTTACTGTCGAGCAGATTGCAGGCGATAACGACTTCGCGTATGACGACGCGTATCGCCGCACCAGTGCATACATGACGCATCCGGTGTTCCACAAGCATCGTTCGGAAACCGAAATGCTGCGCTATATGCACAGGCTCGAGTCAAAGGATCTTTCGCTGACGACGTCCATGATCCCGCTGGGTTCATGCACGATGAAGCTGAACGCGTCGGCAGAGATGCTGCCGATTTCGTGGCCGGAGTTCGCGGGTATTCATCCGTTCGCTCCAAAGGATCAGACGGAAGGCTATCAGCAGCTGTTCAGGCTGCTCGAGCAGTGGCTCGCAGAGATTACAGGCTTTCATGCAGTGTCACTGCAGCCGAACGCGGGATCACAGGGCGAGTTTGCAGGGTTGCTCGTGATTCGCCGCTATCACGAAGCGCGCGGCCAGGGTCACCGCGATGTGTGTCTGATTCCGCAGTCTGCGCACGGCACCAATCCGGCGAGTGCAGCAATGGCCGGGCTGACCGTCGTCGTCGTGCGATCGGATGAGAACGGCAACATCGATGTGGCGGACCTGCGCGCGAAGGCGACGCAGTATTCGGATCGCCTTTCTGCACTGATGGTGACATACCCGTCGACACACGGGATCTTCGAGGAAAGCATTCGCGAGATCTGCGACATCGTGCACGAGCATGGCGGCCAGGTCTACATGGATGGCGCGAACATGAACGCAATGGTGGGACTGTGCCGCCCCGGTGACATCGGCGCGGACGTCTGCCACCTCAATCTGCACAAGACGTTTTGTATTCCGCACGGCGGTGGCGGCCCGGGCATGGGGCCGATCGGCGTTGCAAAACAGCTCGCGCCGTTCCTGCCCGGACATCCGATTATCCATGTCGGCCACGAGCAGGCGATCGGCGCTGTATCCGCGGCGCCGTGGGGCAGCCCCGGCATTCTGCCGATCTCGTGGATGTACATCCGCATGATGGGCGGTTCGGGACTGACGCTCGCGAGCAAGGTCGCAATCCTGAACGCGAACTACATGGCAAAGCGTCTGGAGAACGACTACCCGGTCTTGTATCACGGACACGATGGCACTGTCGCACATGAGTGCATCATCGATCCGCGACCGTTCAAGAACTCAGCGGGCGTCGAAGCGGGTGACATCGCCAAGCGACTGATGGACTACGGATTCCACGCACCGACGGTGTCCTTCCCTGTCGCAGGCACGCTGATGATAGAGCCGACGGAAAGCGAGCCACTCGAAGAGCTCGACCGTTTTTGCGACGCACTGATCTGCATTCGCGAAGAGATTCGTCAGATCGAAATCGGCACGCAGGACCGCAACAACAATCTGTTGAAGAACGCGCCGCACACCGCGCAGGTAGTGATCTCGGATAATTGGGATCGCCCGTACTCGCGCGAGCAGGCCGCATATCCAGCAGCATGGACGCGA
>JBBQYT010000081.1:0-7565 GCA_038208385.1 Longimicrobiales bacterium
TGTGCAAACCCAAACACTCGGACTGACGGTGGCCTTCACCGCAGGGTTATTGAGCTTTCTCTCACCCTGCGTCCTGCCGCTCATCCCCAGCTACGCATCCTTCATCACCGGCATGAGCCTCGAGTCGCTCACTGCGACCGGTGAAGAGCGCGTCCGCACGCGCAGTGCAGTGCTCGTGCACGGCGTGCTGTTCGTCCTGGGTTTCACACTCGTCTTCATGCTCCTCGGCGCGTCCGCGACACTCATCGGCTCCATGTTCGCGTATTACAGCCGCTGGATCGAACGCTTCGGAGGCGTGCTCCTCCTGATTTTTGGACTCTATCTGCTCGGAGTTTTGCGTATCCCGGGCGCCGAGCGCGAATGGCGCGTTCACCTGTCCAACAAGCCGGTCGGCTATATCGGGACCGTCCTCGTCGGTGTCGCCTTCGGGGCCGGCTGGACTCCCTGCATTGGCCCCGTGCTGGGCGGTATCCTGACCCTCGCCGCGACCCGCAGCTCGCTCGGACAGGGAATGGGCCTCCTGGCCATGTACTCGGCCGGTCTCGCCATTCCATTCCTTCTGGCGACCGTCGCCCTCGATCGCTTTCTGTCCACGTTCAAGAAATTCCGTGTCTGGCTGCCCTGGATCAGCCGGATCAGCGGGATTCTGCTCATCATCGTCGGCATCCTGCTGCTTCTCGGATCCTTCACCATCCTCTCCGGAATGCTCGCCCGCTGGACGCCGAAGGCGCTACTCGATCGCTTGTAGACGTAGCGTTTCGTCGAGAATGCGCTGCCACACTTCCTCGATATGTGTTTCTGTTGTCATGATGTTGCCGATGCCGATGCGCATTGCGACAACGCCACCGACCGTGGTGTGGGTGAGGTAAGCGGCTCCGCTGGAGTTGACTGCCTCGACTACTTTGGTGTTCAATCGGTCCAGCCAATCAGTGTCCGCATCGGCAGGTGCGTAGCGAAAGCAAATGACGGCCATGTTGACCGGAGCGACGATCTCGAAGTTCTTTGTCGCAGCAATCCAATCCGCAAATAGAACGGCGAGCCGGCAGTGCTCGCGGATGCGCGCGGCCAGTCCGTCTGCACCGAACGCACGCATGGCAAACCACGCTTTCAGCGCGCGAAAACGGCGTCCCAGCTGAATGCCGTAGTCCATGTAGTCGATCGCGCCTGCACCCGCATCGCCCTTCAGATATTCGGGTGTGACCGCAAATACGTTTCGCAGAAGATCCGCCCGCCGAATGAAGAGCGCACTGAAATCGAGCGGCACGAACAACCATTTGTGTGGATTGATGATCACGGAATCCGCGCGCTCGACGCCGTGCATTGCCCAACGACCCTCAGGCAACACTGCGAGTGCACCGCCGTAAGCGGCATCGACGTGAAGCCATGCATTGCATTCGGCGCACACGTCAGCGATCTCTGCGACGGGATCTACACTTGTTGTGGAAGTTGTTCCGACGGTAGCGATGACAGCGAGTGGTATGTATCCGTTCGCGACATCATCCGCGACAACTACGCGCAAGGCTGTGACATCCATTCGAAAATTCCTGTCCGACCGCACACGCACGACATTGCTTTCGCCGATTCCGAGGACGATTGCGGCCTTTTCGATCGAGCTGTGCGCCTGGTCGGATGCGTAAATGCGGAGGATTGGAGAATCCGGACGCGCAGCCAGGCCGGTTTGTCGCACGCCGGGAACGGCAGCTTCGCGCGCGGCTGCGAGAGCGTGCATGAGGCCGACGGACGCGGTGTCGTAGACGATTCCGGTGAACTCTGTGCTGAGCCCGACAAGGTTCTGGATCCACGTGAGCACCACGGTTTCCATTTCGGTTGCGCTGGGCGATGTGCGCCAGGTCATGGCGCTGACGTTGAGCGCCGCGGCCACCATTTCACCGAGCAGCGCCGGCCCATTGCTGCTGCTGCCGAAATAGCCGAGAAAGGCCGGGTGACCCCAGTGCACGATGCCCGGCATCACGACGGTATCGAGGTCGGCAATAATCTGTTCGAGAGGCGCTCCCGCTGGGGGAAGCAGTGCGCTCATGCGGGCCGTGACGTCACCCGGTTGTACAGTCGAGACGATGGGGCGCTGGTCGATGGACTCGCGATAGTCCGCGATCCAGTCGACAAGGCGGTGCATCTGCGCGCGCAGTGCGTCCGGTGGGATATCGCCGAGCAGCCCGGCGCTGGTGCCTCCGCGAGCCTCGGGCCCGCCCTTTTCAGCCATGAAAGATATCGGCACGCGCGTTGCGCTTAGCGGGCGCATGAAGCCGGAATCCGCCATTTCGTACATCATGCCGATCAGGACAACATCCGCGAGTGCCGATGAGGACCTTGCGAGTTACCTCCGCTGGCTGTCTGCCTTCGCGCACGTCGATGTAATCGTGGTGGATGACTCGCCGAACGAGACGTTCGAGGGTCATGCACGCGCGTGGGGGAATCGCGTGCGACACGTACGGCCGAGGCCGCAGCTGGCCACGCCGATGGGAAAGGTCGGCAGTGTTCTTACCGGCGTAGAGCTGGCTGCGCACGAGCGCATCATCGTAGCCGATGACGACGTGCGCTTCGATGTCGAGAGCCTTGCGCGAGTTGCAGACGCGCTCGACAACTCCGACGTCGTGCGTCCGCAGAACTATTTCGATCCAATGCCGTGGCACGCGCGCTGGGACACCGGACGCACGCTCCTCAATCGAATGATGGGCGGAGACTGGCCAGGCACTCTTGGCATCCGCCGCTCCGCGCTGCGTGCAACCGGCGGCTATGACGGTGCTGTGATGTTCGAGAACCTGGAGCTCGTTCGCACGGTCGTGGCGGCCGGCGGAACCGAGCGCGCGCTCCTGGATGTTTTTGTGAAGCGCCGTCCATCGACAACGCACCACTTCTTCAACCAGCGGGTGCGCCAGGCCTACGATGAAATTGCGCGACCATTCCGCATGACTGTTCAGCTGCTGCTCCTGCCCGCGCTCCTGACGCTGGTTGCGACCGGAAATTGGCGGACCGTTGGTGTTGGCGTACTCATCATCATTGCAACTGCGGAAGCGGGGCGGCGCAGGAGCGGCGGGCGACGGTGGTTTCCAGTTACGGCGGCTTTGCTTGCTCCCGTGTGGGTCCTGGAGCGCGCCGTGTGCAGCTGGCTCGCGTTGGCATCGCGCGCTGTTTATGGCGGGATTCGCTATCGCGGCACTGTGCTCCGTCATGCGGCTACGCCCCTGAGCGTACTGGCGTCGCGTCACGCCCGTTCGTATCGCCCGGCGCTGCCGGATCGTGAAGCTCCACATCAATCGGCTTGAACGTGCCGTTGTTCGACAGCTCCGCCGAGCACGCCGTAACGCCCACCACCATGTCAATCTCCGCTCGGAGAACGATGTAGTCTCCGGCTTTCGAGCGCGGCGGCAGAAGGCGCAGCTCGCCATTCGGCAGAACATCCACAGTCATGAACAGGTTCAGCGTCGTCGGTATCGCGTCTGGCGAAATACCGAATTGCGCGAGACTCGTGACGAGATTTTCGAAGCAGCTCGGATGATGGCCTGTCGTGCCGTACAGGATTGTAAACGTCTCGGGGCTGCACGGCGTCAGGAGAAAGTCGTGACGACCGACTGTGTCCTCCACAATCGTCCACATCGGACGGCTGCGGTTGGAGTACAACACATGACCGGTCGTCACGTAAATGGTGTTTGCGTAGTCGATCGTGCGACCGGACGAAAGGAATTCGGCGCGATCGTCGTAGGCAAATGACGTGAGATCAGAGACCTGCTCGCCACGTGGATCGATGACGCGCAGCAATTGTCCGCGCCGGATGATGAGTCCTGCGCCCGTCTGCGGCTCGAGATGGAGACGACTGACCAGTGTCACGAGTCTTTCCTGTGAAAGGGACAGCGCCAATCGTCTTCTGTGGCGCGGCCGGAATATTGGCGTGCTTCGGATCGATCGCCAAAATCCGCGAGATTCGGATTCAGCGATCCCTGAAGGGCCACATCGCGTTTACGGATTGCAGCGCGCAATATCTCGAAACGGCCGTCCGCTCTCAGCCCATCGAACTGCGCGTGCGGGTTGAACACGAGCGCGCGTCTCGCGAACCTGCGCGCCAGCCTGCTGCTGCGTGGGTGAAGACCAATCACGAAGAACGCGCAGCCGGCAAAGCTGAATGCGAAGTGCGGATCTTCGGGATCATCGCTTGTCACGGTGGGATCACCGCGCGGCGCGCGATCGATGTCGTGAAGCTGCTGGAGCGTCTGCCACAACCACCGCTCGAATGCGCGCTCAGTGCGCGGCGCGCGGCCACTGAACACCGCCACGAACGCGCGCAGTCCACCCTCATTCTCTTTCATGCTGGAAACAAACGCGTCGAGGTCCGCAGCAAGCGCGCCCACATTCCATGTGTTGCCCATGTCACTATATACGTGCAGGTCGTAACCGCCGGAATGTACGAGGCCCTTTCCCGCAAGACACGGAAAGTCGGGGCGCTCGACAAACTCGACAAACGCTGACTTTGCTTTCGAAATATTCATGAAAACATGTTCCGGATCCAGTTCGGGCTGAAGTTCACTTCCATCCAGCTGGGTTTGAACCGTACGTCCAGTGTCGTGACATCCTCAATGCCAATTTCCTTCAGCTGTTGCACGGGCGTTGCCCGTGTGCTGTAGCAGAGGACCCTGCCTGCCGGATCACCCTCATTGAGCGTTTTCGCATTGCGCGCAGCAACACGGCGCCACAAGGCGAGCCAACCATCACGTGGGCGCTGACCGGATTCCGCGTCGAACGCGCTGCCCAGATGCTCACTCCACAGGCGCCTGCGCAGATCCGTTATGCTCGTGCGACAGTCAAAGTCAACACTGCCATCCAGCACGACAGCCACATCGACATTCCGGACGCCGTCGAACACCCAGCGTCCCAGCCGCCCTTCGAAATCCTCGCCATACGACAAGAGCGACACTCCATCCATGTTGGACGAACCCGCGATCGCACATTCGTCATCCACCAGTAGCAGCTTGCTGTGCACAAAGATTTGACTGAGCACGGTTGGACTGTAATTGTCTGTGCGCGTGCTTGTCCAAAGTGAGAAGAGCCCGACTCGCGGATGGTTCAACAGGCCCGCATCCTTCAGGCGGGTGCTCTGCCATTTCCGGTACGCAGTCACGTCGGGATTCTGATTGAGCACGACAATGATCTCCAGATCCGGCGCGCGCTCGAGGGCACCGGCGAGTGCGTTGACGATCACGGCCGCACTCAGATATTGGTGCTCGATGTAAATGAGACGGTGTGCGCCCGCGATCGCATCGATACAGGCCGGCAGGATGTCCGTGCGCCCGCCTGGCTCCTCGGACAGCAGACCCTTCGGAACAGTGGTGATGATCCGCATCGCATCGCTCGCAGCAGCGGCCGAAGAGTCGGTCTCGGTGGCGACGACAACGTCCGCCGACAGGTCACGCGGGCCCGCAACATTCCACAAATCCGCAAACAAGTGCTCGAGGTCGCGCACCTGCCGGCCGCCGAGTCGCATCGACAGGTCATGCAGTGGACGTCCGCCCAGCTCACGCATGGGCCGCCGCGCATCCGAAGGCGCGTGGCTGTCGTCATCCCAGTAGCCGTTCACAAACGGAGAGCCAATCAAGAACGCGGTCTCACGATCGACTATGAGCATCTTGGCATGCAGCAGCTGAGGCCAGTGGTCGACGCCGCGCACGACAATGCCACCGATGCCGGCTGCCGCGAAGAATCGGCGGAGCGGCCTGGCAGTATCGAGCAGGCGCGATTCGTTCAACAGAACGCGCACCTGTACGCCGCGATCCTGCGCAGCTGCAGCCAGCGCATCGACGATTACACTGCGTGTCGAGGATTCATCATCGTACGCGATGCAATCGGCGTCGAATGCCAGCTGCATGATCCAGATTGTGTGAAGCGCAGAGTCAATCGCACCAAGAAGCGCGGTATAGGCGTCTGCATTGTCGATGAGCCACTCACACGGCGCCGTCGCCGTGACATTCAATTCCGCCGCGTCTAGCGCAGCTGAGGTTTGCCCATCCACAGCCAGATCGGGATCGCAATGAGGAGAGGAACGAGGTAATAGGACAACCGAAACATCACGAGCGCTGCCGCGATCTGTGCGCCCTGCGCAGCTACCAGATTGTGGGGAAGAAGTGTGAGCAGCGTCGCTTCGAAAACACCGGCGCCACCCGGCACATGGCTGATCACGGCCGCGCTCTGCGCGATCACATAAATGCGCATCAACGCAAGGCCATCGATGGCATGCGTCGCACTCAGGAAGGCGAGGAGCACGCCGCCCATGATGAGAAGGTCGGCCGCAGGAAGAATCGCCTGAAGAGCGGGAACCCAGGCTCGTGAAGCGGACCCGCTTCGCTCCCGGCCGCGCGCACGGACCACCGCCCAGGTCATGTAAGCGATGAAAGGAATTGCCAGCACGGCGGCTGCCGCTCGCGCGTTCACCGTCCGGGACACGATCGACAACGTGGGAGATCCAAGCACCAGAGCCGTGGCCGTCGCCCCGAGGAAGCCCAGAGTCGCTGTCACAGTTACAAAAATGCTGACCCGCGCAATCGCAGACGCGTCGAGGCCGTAACGGCCGTACGAGCGCGCGCGTACCGCCGTTCCAGTCACCACCGCGAGCCCTAGCGACTGACTAAACGCATTGGCGACTAGCCCGGTCCGCAAAATTGCCCCAACCGGCACTGCCGTGATCTCCTCAGGCCCCGCGTATCGCAGCGCCAGCCACTCGATGGCGATCAACACCGTAAAACTCGCGACCACAAGCGCACCGGCCACCGCCAGGTGGCCCACGCCATAAGAAACGACCGCCGCACGGACACCGCTCGCGTGGAGCTCACGCAGCTCCCGCCTCAGCGCCCAAATCGCTGCGGCGAAAATGGCCACCCGCACGACGATCGAACCAGCCCGTGCGAATCCCCGTCTTCGAGACGGCTCGATCGCGTCAAATCTATCCTCATTTCGTCTCATGCCCCCGTCGTAGGCAATAGACGTGCCTTGGGTCTCGTCACCGATCCGGCTTCCGAGAGTTACGTGTTCGTTACAAATCGGTCACAATGGTACTGCGCTAGACCCTGTATTCTCCGTGCAGGATCGTTACGTAGGTCACGACGCCCTCAGGGCCCGAACCGGAGAATCGATGCGTACACGCGTACTTGAAGTCGTTTTTTTCGTCCTGATGTTTCCGCGTGTTCTCGCGGCGCAGACGCCGGCTGCGAAGGCTGCGCCGACGGTCGACCTGAGCGCGTGGATGTTCGGTAGCTATAACGTACAGGTAGACGATGCGGCGAAGGCGGCAAACGGCGGTTCGGCTCCGAACAAGTTCGACATCAATCGTGCATATATCACGCTGCGCGGGCCGATTGTGGACCGGATCAGCTTCCGTCTGACGACGGACATCAAGCAGGGCGGGACGAATGCGGATTACAAGGGCTGGTTCGTTCGATTGAAGTACGCGTATCTGCAATACGACTGGATGAAGCCGACGAAGAGTGGTGCGTCGGGCTTTGCGCGCATTGGTCTCGTGAACAACGTAGCCATCGATCATGAGGAGCAGTTCTGGCCGCGCT
>JBBQYT010000082.1:0-7529 GCA_038208385.1 Longimicrobiales bacterium
GCCAGTGTTGCCCAGCGCTCCCAGCTTTTGGCGACATGTGTCGCGCCATAGCCCACCGTGCTTCCGGGCGGCACCTCCCGCACCAGGACAACCCGTGCCCGTACAGACGCCACAGGACGCGGCGATGGTAATTCCCCGTGCACCACCGGCGCCCAGGGGTTCCCGCCATACAGGAAGATCCCGGGCCGGACAGCGTCCGCCGCGTACTCCGGCCAGCGCAGCGACGCAGCGCTGTTGGCCACGTGCACGATCAGGTCCTCACGCGACACCGGCAATTGGCCGATCGCATCATGGAAGCGCTCCCATTGGACCGCCGTGGCCGCACGGTCGGGCGCATCCGCGCCGTGGAAGTGCGTAAAGACGCCGGTCCAGCGGGCATCCGTGCCGGCGCGGATCTGCGCCTCGTCGCCCCACTGCGCGCTCTTCCGCCAATCGAAGCCCGCCCGGCCCATGCCGGTGTCGACCTCGACGTGGAAATCGAGCGGCGTGCCGGTTTCGCGCGCCGCCGCAACCCAGCGATCGAGACCCTCCAGGTCCGAAACGCTGGCCGTAAGCTGCGCGCGCGCTGCCTGCTCCGTGGCATCCGGCGGGAGCGGTCCGAGAAGCAGGATCGTCCGGCGGATCCCCATCTCCCTAAGATCCTCGCCCTCCTGCGCTGTTGCGACGCCATACCCCCAAGGCTGAAGGGGCTCCAGCGCACGTACAACGCGCGCGGAGCCCATTCCGTAGCCGTCCGCTTTCACCATGGCGATGACCGCCGCAGTGCCGCCGACGCGCTGCCTTACCGTCTCGAAGTTTGCACGCAATGCCTGCGGATCGACCTCGACCCAGGCTCGCGACTGCGCGATATTGGACATGATTCACGCCCGTGGGCGTGGGGGCCCGGCCTTTCGCGACAAAGAACGGTAAGTATAGGCGGAGCGGAAATCCATTGCAAGGCAAAGCGACAAGCGAAGATCGCACGAAGGCGGCACTCGACAGAGCACTCGCCCTCGTGCGTTTTTTACGGGCAAATTGCCCGTGGGACGCGGCCCAGACGCCAGCATCCCTGGTGCCCTATTTACTCGAGGAAGCGCACGAGGTCGCTGACGCCGTCTCTGATGGCAATGACACGTCTCTGCCCTCCGAGCTCGGTGACCTCCTCCTAAATGTCGCATTCCAGATCGTCCTGGCCGAAGAGCGCGGCGCATTTGGAGCCGAAGAAGTGGTCACGGCGCTCGAGTCGAAGATGCGACGACGTCATCCGCAGCTGTATGGCGATGGCCCCGCGCAGGATTGGGAATCGCTCAAGCGAAGCGAGCGCGCAGAATCCGGCGAGTCACAATCCGTGCTCAGCGGCATGGCGAGGGGACTCGACCCGTTGTCGAAAGCGCATCGCATCCAGGAACGCGTGAGCGAAGTGGGATTCGATTGGGCGGATCCGTCCGGCGCATTCGCGAAAGTCGTCGAGGAAGTCGCCGAGGTACGTGTTGAATTGGACGCGCTGACGCGTCTGGGCGACGCGGCGACGCGGCGAGGGGGCGACGCGCCGACGGAACGAAACGTTTCCGGACCCATCAGTGCCCTCGAGGAAGAGCTTGGCGATCTGCTGTTTGCCGTCGTGAATTTGACGCGGCTCGTTGGTGTTCATCCGGCAGGCGCGTTGCAGCGCGCAAATGCGAAGTTTGCAGCGCGGTTCGAGAAAATTGAGTTCCTCGCACGCGAGCGCGGCATAGTGCTGGGCGAAGCGTCGCTCGAAGAGCTGGATGTGCTGTGGGATGAAGTGAAACGCCGGGAGCGGACGGCGCGCGCGCCAGGCACGTCGTCAGCTGGCTGATGCTGGGCTATCGGAACGATTTCATGACGTAGCTGCGTGCGTCGAGGTGTGAGCCGGCGGCGTAACGTTTACTATTGACTAAACGAACTGTACAGGGTATATCTATTGAATGGATAAGAAAACAACTGCATTTATCGAACGCATGGGCCTCATCTGGGAAAACGAAGGCTTCCCCCGGATCGCAGGCCGCATTTTCGGCGTGGCGCTCATCTCACCGCAGGCGTGTTCTCTCGATCAGTTTGCTGAAGTTCTGGGCGTCAGCAAGGCGAGTGTCAGCAATGACGCTCGCATGCTCGAGAAGTTTGGCATGATCGAGCGGGTGGGGATGCCCGGCGACCGGAGGGACTATTACCAGATTACGCGTGACAGCACAGCGCGTTCACTGTCGGCGCGGGTTGACCGGCTGCGGGTGTTCGAGGATGCGATTTCGGATGCGATGACGCTGAAAATCGCGCAGGCGGACGTGCGCGACCGGCTGGTAGTGCATCAGAAAGCGTATCGCGCCGTAATCACGGCGCTGGAAGCGACGGTTGCAGATCTGAAGACACAGGATTCCCCGACACGACGGAGTAAACACGCGTGAGGCGGCGCAGTATAGAAGTTACGATACCATTGGTGGCGCTGTTTGCAGGTCTGACGGCAACATCGGTGAAGGCACAGACACCGTGGCGTGCGAGCGCATCGCGGCCGGATACACTTGCGTTGACGCTCGAGCAGTCCGTTTCGCGTGCGGTCACGGATGGACAGGAAGTGCGTTTGGCGCGGACGCAGGTGCGTAGTGCGCAGGAACAGACGCGCCTCGTGCGTGCGGAGGCGCTGCCGCAGATCAGTGGCAATGTCGGTTACACGCGGACATTCGCGTCGCCGTTCGGCGGTGGCAGCATCACGCTGCCCGACTCGCTGAAGTTCACTCCCGACTCGCTGGCGTCGATACCGGATCGTTTGCGTTATCTCGAGCAGAACGTACCGAATGCCGGACTCGGCGGACTCAGCTCGCTATTCGGGAATTTGCCGTTCGGCCAGAAGAACGCGTACGTGGCTGCGCTGAGCGGCTCGCAGTCGCTCTTCTCCGGCGGCAAGCTTGGGGCGGGACTCAAGATCGCGCGGGAGCTGGAGGAAACGGCCAAGCTCGGTGTCGAAGAGCAGTCTGCGGAAGTGACGCTGCTGGTGCGCATCGCTTACTACCGCGCGCATCTCGCGCAGGACCTCGTCGGAATCTCGAGAGAAGCGGTGGACCAGGCTACGCGTTTTCTGACGACAGCCCGACTGCGCCTGGAGGCGGGCGAGGCATCGGAGCTGGAGGTGCTGCGAGCGGAGGTTTCACTCGCGAATCTGCGCCCGCAGCTGATCCAGGCGACAAACGCAGCGGAGCTCGCAACGCTCGAGCTGAAGCGCCTGGTCAACGTGCCGCTCGATCGACCGATCAAACTCGTAACGCCACTCGATGTGCCCGCCGTGCTCGTCACCGCAGAGCCGGCACGCGATGAAAGCGATGCATTGGCGAATCGCGCGTCGGTCCGCGCTGCAGAGCGTCAGGTCACGATTCGCGAGCAGGAAGTCAAAGTCGCCCGCGCGGATTATTTCCCGTCGCTGAAGTTGAACGTCGCGTTCGGCAAGCAGCTGTACCCGACGGCAGCATTCAGGCTCACCGAGCCGTGGCGAACCGACTTCAATGCCGGACTCATGATGTCAGTACCCCTCTTCAATGGCGGCCGCACACGCGCGAATGTCGCGCAGGCTCACATTGCCGTAGAGCAGGACCAGCTGCGGCTGGAACAGCTGCGCGAGGGCGTGCAGCTCGATTATGAACGTGCGCGCGGCGAGCGCACGCGTGCCCGCGCACAGTTCGAGGCGACACAACGTACGGTTCAGCAGGCGCAGCGCGTGTATGATTTGACGGTGCTACGCTACGAGCAGGGTCTCGCCAGTCAGCTTGAGGTGTCGGACTCCCGACTCGCACTGCTGCAGGCACGCACGAATCTGGCGCAGGCTGCAGCCGACTATCATATCGCAGATGCGACCGTACTCCGCTCGATTGGCGCGACGGCATCACGATGAAACATTCAATGGAAAACACAACGATGAAGTATGCGCCGACAATTTCAGTCCTTCTTGCCGTCGTGCTGCTGGGAGCGTGCGGCAACAAGGATGAGGCTGATGCAAAGACGGCGACGGCAGCGCCAACGGTCGTGCTGGCGCCAATGGACCTCGCCACCGCAGAATCGCGCACGATCAGCCAGGGTGTGACGTTGTCGGGCAATCTCGATCCGGCGGAAGTCGTCGAGATGAAGGCGCAGGTGCCTGGCACGGTGACGCAGGTGCGCGTGGACCGCGGCTCGAGTGTACGGCGCGGGAGCGTAATGGCCGTCATCGAGGCGCAGGGAATTCGCAGCCAGGCAGCAGGCGCGGCGGCGCAGGTGGTTGCAGCGCGAGCGCAGCTGTCGATCGCGCAGCAACGTCTGGCGGGCTCGAAGAAGCTGTTCGATGCGGGTGCAATTTCGTCGATCGAGTACAAAACAGCGCAAGCGAATCTGGAGGCAGCAGAAGCGCAGGTTGCAGTTGCGCAGGCACAATCGGCAGGGGCTGGTGAGAGTGCCGCGCGCGCAACGATCACTGCACCGATCAATGGCGTAGTGAGTGCACGCGCAGTGAATGGCGGCGAGGCGGTGAATGTGGGCGCGAATCTGTTTACAGTCGTGAATGCGTCGGAGCTCGAGCTTGCAGGCCAGGTGAGCGTTCAGGAAGCCGCGCTCGTGCGCGCAGGTCAGCCGGTCTCGTTCACTCTCGATGCGTATCCGAACCAGATTTTGCGGGGCCGTGTTGCGCGCGTTGATCCGACGGCGGATCCGGGCACGCGCCAGGTTGGTGTCTATGTACGTCTGCCCAATCCCGGCAATCGCATTGTCGGCGGACAGTTCGCGCACGGTACGATCGAATCGGGCACTACATTGACGGCGGTCGTGATTCCGCAGTCCGCAATCATGAGCCGCAGCGGCAGCAATGGAGTCGTGTTCACGGTAAATGGCAACAAGCTGTCGAAGCATGACGTCGTGCTGGGCGCGCCGGATGCAGCGACCGGCCTCATTGCCGTCACATCCGGCATCAGCGCGGGCAACCGTGTGTTGTTGAACCCGACAACGGATACGAGGGATGGAACGATCGTCACCATCAGCGCCAAATGAATGACCTGCTGAAGGACTCGCTGACCGGGCTGAGCGGCGTATCCATCCGCCGGCCGGTATTCACGAGCATGGTGATGGTCGGTCTCGTCGTGCTCGGCATTTTCGGATATCGCCGCCTCGCGATCGACCAGTTCCCGGATGTCGACATTCCGATTGTTTCCGTGCAGACCGTGTATGCAGGTGCGAGCTCAGAGACCGTCGAACGCGAAGTCACGCGCCGGCTCGAGGAAGCATTCAATCCGGTCAAGGGCGTGAAGCGTTTGACGTCTGTCTCGCTCGAGGGCGTATCACAAGTCATCATCGAATTCGAGCTTGGCGTCGACGTTGATGTCGCATCGCAGGATGTGCGCGCAAAGATCGAAGGCATACGGCGCAATCTGCCGGACGACATCGAATCGCCGGTCGTGCAGAAGTTCGATCCGTCGGCGCAGCCGATCATGTCTCTGGCACTCGGCTCGAGCACCCAGCCGATCGATCAGCTCACGGCTCTCGCCGATGAGACGATTCGGCGGCGCCTGGAAAGTGCGAGCGGCGTCGGTGAGATCCGCATTGCAGGCGGTCTGCAGCGCGAAATCCGTGTGAACCTGCTGCCCGCCCGGCTGCACGCTCTCGGCATCACGGTGCCGGAAGTGATGGGCGCACTGCAGAGACAGAACGTCGAAGTGCCCGCGGGCCGCATCGAGAGCGGCGCGACCGAGCAGCTCGTGCGGGTCACGGGCCGGATCACGGATCCTGCGCAGTTCGCAAACGTGATCGTCGCCACGCGCGCCGGCCAGACTGTGCGCCTGAAGGATGTCGCCCGGGTCGAGACAGGAACTGAAGAGGAGCGCTCGGTCGCGCTCGTCAACGATCAGCGCGCCGTCTCACTCGATGTGCTGAAGGTCTCCGGCGCCAACACAGTGGATGTGGCCGACGCGGTGCAGGCGGAGATTGTCAAAGTGCAGAAGACACTGCCTGCGGGCACGAAGCTGAGCATCATCCGCGACAACTCCGTTCAGATCCGCCAGTCCGTGAGCGATGTCATCCACGAGCTGCTGCTCGGCGCGCTGCTCACCGTCATCATCGTCATGCTGTTCCTGAACGACTGGAAAGCGACGGCGATCACATCACTCGCGCTGCCGGTGTCGGTGGTGTCATCGTTCATTCTGATGAACGCGCTGCACTTCACCCTCAACATGCTGACGCTGATGGCGCTGTCGCTCTCGATCGGTATTCTGATCGATGACGCCATCGTCGTAATCGAGAACATCGTACGGCACCGGGAGAAGGGCGAAGACCATTTCACAGCCGCGGGCCGCGGCACGCGCGAAATCTTCCTTGCCGTCGTCGCGACTACGCTGTCGATTGTCGCTGTGTTCGTGCCCGTTGCATTCATGGGCGGCATCATCGGACGCTTCTTCTTCCAGTTCGGCCTCACCGTCGCGTGGGCCGTGCTCGTCTCCCTGTTCGTTTCGTTCACACTGACACCGATGTTGAGCGCATGGTGGGGCGTCAATCCGCACGTGGCCGGTGCGCATGGTAACCTCATCACACGCACGATCGGTCGCTTCAATACGTGGTTCGACCGCCAGGCGAATCGCTATCGCGGACTCAGTACGTGGGCATTGAGCCATCGCAAGTCAACGCTCGGCATTGCTGCAGCGAGCCTCATCGGCGCGTTCATGCTGTTCCCGCTCATCGGCGGCGGATTCCTGCCGGATTCAGACAACTCCGAGTTCAACGTGATCTTCAAGACACCCGAAGGCTCGAGCCTTGGACACACACGCCAGAAGGGCGAGCAAATCATTGCGACGCTCGCTACCGTCAAGGGTGTCGACTACACCTATACGACAATCGGCGCGGGTGCGACGGGCACGGTGAACAAGGGTGAGATCTTTGTGAAGCTGACGAAGCCGACCACGCGCAAAGCATCGCAGGCAGAGACCATGGTGATCGCGCGCGACAGACTGGCGCAATTGCACGGCATCGACGTGCAGGTGCTCGCGTCGGGTGGACTCGGCGGGCCTGTTGCACCACTGCAGGTGGAATTCCGCGGCCCTGATGTACGCGAGCTGCAGCGCATCTCCGACAGGGCGCTCGCGGCGATAAAGAAGATTCCCGGCATCGTCGACGTTTCTTCATCGCTCGGCGATCCGAAGCCGGAGTTCCGCATCAACGTCAATCGCGATCAGGCCAACCAGATCGGCGTCGATGTAGGCCAGATCGCAGCCACCATCCGTCCGCTGCTCGCAGGACAGACCGCAACACGCTGGGAAGATCCGACCGGCGAAGAGCGCGATGTCGTCGTGCAGGTACCGCCGTCCATGCGCGCATCGCTCTCCGATATCGCCAACATTCCGGTTCCTACATCGGAAAAAATCAACGACGTCGCGCGTGTCGTTCCGCTCTCGGACATTGCAACCATCGAAGCCGGCACTGCGCCCGCGCAAATCGATCGCAAAGACCTCGAGCGCGTTGCGACCATCGGTGGCAACGTTACACCCGGCCTGTCGATCTCCGAAGCATCGACTGCAATTCAGAAAGAGCTGGAC
>JBBQYT010000083.1:0-7522 GCA_038208385.1 Longimicrobiales bacterium
TAGTCTTCCGATGGGCGGATGGGCGGATGGGCGGATGGGGGGCAACAAAACGAGTACCGGAGCCCCATATCCTGTCCTACAAAGCGGGTTGCGCCCCACCCCCCCGAGGAAGTAGAGGAATAGGAAACAAACACGGAATGATTAAGACGCACCTTCGTCCCGCAGCTTAGCCCACCACTCCAGCCGCGCAGCAATGTCCTTCTCGAAGCCGTACGGTCCGGGCTCGTAAAAGACTCGGCCGCGCAGCTCCTCGGGCAAATATTCCTGATAGATATACGCCTCGGGAGCGTTGTGCGCGTACTGGTAGCCTTCGTGGTAGCCGAGGTCTGCGTGCAACGATGTTGGTGCGTTCCGGATGTGCAGCGGCACCGGCGCGGCCGGTGTTTCGCGCGCGGCTTCCAGCGCGGCGCTCAAGGCGCGATAGCCCGCGTTCGATTTCGGCGCGGTTGCGAGGTAGATCGTCATTTCGGCGAGGGGCAGATAGCCTTCGGGGGCACCGAGCATGTGGTAGGCGTCGCGCGCCGCGACGGCAATCTGCAGTGCGCGCGGATCTGCGAGTCCGATGTCTTCGGCGGCCATCGCCATGCCGCGCCGGAACAACGTCATTGGGTCGCCGCCGCCTTCGATCAGGCGCGCCATCCAGTACAGTGCGCCCTGGGGATCGCTTCCGCGGAGCGCCTTGTGATAGGCGGACAGCAGGTTGAAGTACTCTTCGCCGGCCTTGTCGAAATGCGCGTAGCGTTTCTGCATCGCTTCGCGTGCGATGTCCTGCGTGATCGTGCCGCCGATTCCCACGTGGGTTGCAGCAGCCTCGAGTGCGGTGAGCGCACGCCGTCCATCGCCATCGGCGAGCAGTGCGATCAGCTCGAGCACGCCTTCCTCTGTATTCAGCTTCCCGTTGCCGAGCCCGCGCTTGTCATCCTCGAGTGTCCGCTGCAAAATCACTACGACATCGCTTTGCGAAAGCGGATTCAAAACGAACACGCGTGCACGCGACAACAGCGCGCCATTGATCTCGAAGCTGGGCGCTTCGGTGGTTGCGCCAATGAGCGTGAACGTGCCGTCTTCGACATGCGGCAACAGGCTGTCCTGTTGTGACTTGTTCAGGCGATGAATTTCGTCGATGAACAGGATCGTGCGCGCTCCGCCTGAAGCGAGACGTTCGCGCGCCTGCGTTGCGATCTCGCGAATGCGCGGAACGCCTTCGCTTACCGCGCTGAACGGCACGAACACGCGTTGCGTGGTTTGCGATATGACATGCGCGAGCGTTGTCTTCCCGGTGCCGGGTCCGCCCCACAGGATCATCGAGCCGACATTGCCGCTCTCGATTGCAGCGCGGAGCGCTTTGCCGGGCGCGAGCAGATGCTCCTGTCCGACGTATTCGCCAAGCGACACCGGACGCATGCGCGCGGCGAGCGGTTGTGCGGCGCGCGCAGTATCGCCGAACAGTGACGGCTCACTCCCCGCGGAACCTGCTTTGCGCGCCATTGTCTACGCTCCTGGAAGCAGCGTACGAATCAGGTAGAATGCGACGACGCCCAGGAACACGCCGCCGGGGATCTTCCAGCCGTGTTCACGCTGCGATTCAGGGATCAAGTTCGAGGCCGCGACGTAGATGGTGACGCCGGCCGACAGCGCGAGGCCGTATTGGGCGAGAAGGGTGATGCTCGGAGTGAGGACGGCGCCGAGGATTGTCGCGACACCGAGCGAGATTACGCCTGCAAGAGTGCGCTTCGTGGAGCTTCCGCTCGCGAGCATTACGCTCGCAAGCGATACACCTGTTGGCACTTTGTGCAATGCGACGGCCGTGAAGATGAGTATGCCGAGGGCGTGGCTTCCGAGAAAGCCGCTGCCGATCGCAACGCCATCGAAGAACGAATGCGGCAACAGGCCGACGAGCGCCATGTAGCCAATGCCCTTCGAGACCATCTCTTCGTGGTGCGTCTCTTCACCGAAGTGGAAGTGCGGCGTGAGCGTGTGCTGCGTGAGGTGCACGACGAGATAGCCAATCAGCACGGCCGTCATGCCGCCGGGTGCAGCGAATGCGGACGGCAACATCTCGAGCATTGCGACCGCGAGCATGAAGCCCGCGCCAAATGCGACGAGCACACTGAGCACTTTGTGATCGCGACGGGCAGGTGCGAGGACAATCAGTCCGCCGAGCAAATCAGCGCACGCAGCAAAACACGCAAACAGGAAACTAGTCATTCAGGTGCGTCCAGCTGTGTATCGAGCAGCGCGAGCAACTTCGTGCGGTCGTTCAACTCGGGTTCCTCGATAACGCGATCGAGCAATTGGTTCAGGATCTGGCCGAACTCTGGGCCCGGCCTGAGGCCGAGTGCCTTGAGGTCCGACCCATCGATTGCAAGACCACCGGTTGTGATCACGGGATGCTGCTGGATGACCATCCGCGCCATACGTGAACGCGCGACGAGGTCTTCCGGTTTAGCGGCCGGGTCCTGCACGCGTGCACGCCACATCGCGAAGCGCAAACGGAAAAGGTCATTCACGAGGTCGGGTCCGACCTGCCGGAGCCAGCGCCGGATCATGGGTCCGCGCGCATCGGGCGGAAACAAATCGGTCTGATGCGCAACAAGCCTCCGGATGCGCTCGACATCTGCGTTCGACGCTTTCAGGCGTCGCATGACTTCTTCCGCGCGACGGGCGCCCTGCACTTCGTGTCCCATGAAGCGCCAGCCACCGCGCAAATCGCGCGCGCGCGCCGACGGCATGCCGAGGCCATGCAGCAACACACCGACGCGCAACACCGAATGGCGCGGCGCGACCCAATCCACGGCGGCGAGGCTTTCGGCCCAGACATCCGGCATGCCTTCGCCCTGCTCGAGGCCGACGGTCCTTTGCAGCTCGGGATATAACAGTGCGAGCGCGCCGGAGCTTTCGTACAGCGTGAGAGGCAGCGACGCGTGGCGCGTCTTCGCCAGCACCTTCATCAGCTCTTCGCGAACGCGCTCTGCAGAGAGCTCGACAAGGTGCGGCGTCGCAGCGACAAGCGCGGTCCAGGTGTGGTCTTCAATGCGAAGCTTGAATTGTCCCGCAAAGCGCAGCCCGCGCAAAATACGCAGATAATCTTCGGCAAACCGATCCGCCGCCTTGCCGACGGTCTTCAGCACGCCGCTCTGTAGATCCAGCAGCCCGCTGTACGGGTCGAATACTTGTTCGGTTACAGGATTCCACGCGACTGCGTTGAACGTGAAGTCGCGGCGGGCAAGGTCTTCTTCGATGGTGTCGGCAAATTCGACGACGGCGTGCCTGCCAAACGTCTCGACATCGCGCCTGAACGTAGTGACTTCATACATCACGCCGTCGTGGCCGATGACACCGATAGTGCCGTGCTCGATGCCGACGGGGATTGTGCGGCGAAACAATTTGCGGACTTCTTCCGGACGAGCGCGCGTCGCGAGGTCCCAGTCCTCTGCAGGAAGTTTCAACACTGCATCGCGCACGGCACCGCCGACGGCCCAGGTCTCGTGACCGGCATCGATGAGGCGCTTCGCGATGTCCGCGACTGCACTCGGAGGATTGAGGTCCATCACACTACTCGGGACGCGCCACCGGTGCTGGTGCGCTCTTGTGCTGGACTGCAGCGGCGCGTTGCGCGATGATTTCATCGACCGCCGCAGCGCCGGAGTGGCCGGTCAGCAGGTAGGCGTCGAGCTGCTCGTACGTGAAACCGAGCTCGTCTTCATCGGTCTGGCCGGGCCATAGACCCGCAGATGGCGCGCGATCGATGGTGGATTGCGGCACGCCGAGCATCTGCGCAAGCGCGCGCACTTCGCCTTTGACGAGATCGCCGAGCGGGAAAATGTCCGCGCCGCCATCGCCATACTTGGTGTAGTAGCCGACGGCAAATTCATCGCGGTTGCCGGTGCCGACGACCATGAAGCCGAGCAGGTTGGCGTAGTAATACAGCGAGATCATGCGGAGGCGCGGCTTCAGGTTGGCGCGCGCGAGCGCTTCGGGAGATGTCGCAGGAATGCCAATGTCAGCAATGCCGGTTTCGCGCGCACGCGCTGCGCGCTCCCGATATTTGCCGAGCTCTGAAAGCAACGGACGAAAAACTGTCGTGAGGTCGACCGTAAGGACTTCCACACCGAACGTGTCCGCTGCCTGATAGGCGAGCTCTGCATCTTCGGCCTGCGACTCGATCGGCAGTGCAATCGCGAGGCAGTGCTCGGGACCGAGCGCTTCGGTCGCGAGACCACACACTACGGCGGAATCGATTCCGCCCGACAAACCGAATACTGCGCCCTTCAGGCCGGCGCCGTGCACCTGATCGCGAATCCAGGTGACGAGCTGTGTGCGCAACGATGCTGGATCCCGCAGCTCGCTCATCGGCTAACCGACCAGCACTGAGCCACCGTTGATATTCAACACCTCGCCCGTGATGTGGCGCGCAAGCGGCGAGCACAAAAAGACGATCGGCCCTGCAATGTCATCCGCAGATGCGACACGCCCGAGTGGAATGGCCGCCTCAATTTTCTCACGGCCGCCGCCCTGGTACGGCTCGACCGTCATCTCCGTGTCGATCCATCCGGGTGCGATGCAGTTCACATTGATGTCGCGCGGCGCAAGCTCGATGCAGAGGCCTTTCACCATCGAGATGAGGGCGCCCTTTGTCGCTGCATAGTCGACATGTCCGGCTTCGCCGCGCTGCCCTGCCGTTGACCCGACGTAAACAATGCAGCCTCCATCGCTCATGACGCGTGTCGCGGCACGCGTCGAATAGAAGACCGCATCGAGGTTCGCGGCGAGCGTCCGGCGCCATTGGTCGTCCTTCATTTGCGAGACGTCGGCATATTCGACGGGCCAGATGCCGGCATTGGCGATGAAGAAATCGATGCCGCCAAGCTCGCTGACCATGCGCTCGCACAGGCGATCGGAATTTGACGGATCTGCCAGGTCACCCGCATGTGCGAACGCACGAACGCCAAGAGCCTTCAGCTCCGCGACTGTGTTTTCCGCATCGGCGTGTCGCGACTGGTAGGAAATGCCAATGTCTGCGCCAGCTCTTGCGAGCATCAGTGCCGTCGCGCGACCGACGCCGCGGCTGCCGCCGGTGATCAGTGCGCGCTTGTTCTTGAAATCGACAGTCAACATTGGTTCTCGTGGCTCGTGGCTCGTGGCTCGTGGTTCGTGGCTTAGTTGCCGCTTGCGGGCGTCCACTTGCCGCCGAGCGACTTCAGGTGGTGATGCTCGACGGATAGCGTTGCACTCAGCAAGTCTCTTGTTTCGTCATCCAGGTCCAGCTTCAACAGCTTTTCGTAGCGTTCGACTTCCATCTGTTCGCGTACGCTCGCGTCGGCCTGCCATGTGGCTAGATGTGCTGACGATGTTTTCGACGCGGGCAACGGAATGTCGGGCGGCTCTTCTCCGAGCTCCATCAAACGCACGGACAGGCGTGCGAAGTGGTGCTGTTCGTCGGCGTGGAGGCCGTTCAGACGCTCGGCTGTGTTCGCATCGTGTTTATCTTCGGCTTCCGTTGCGAGCGCGCGATAGAAAAGTGCCTGCTCCTTTTCGGCGCCGCGTGCGAGCAACAGCTCTTCGATGAGTTGTGATGCCAATTGTCAGTCCGGTTCCGAGTTCGAGAGGCGCTGTTCGACGACGTTGCAGATCGCGTGGCCGATGGCGAGCTGTACTTCCTGTGCGTGTGCGCCGTTGTCTGTCGGCAGAATGAGCGCGATGTCGACCTGATCCTTCAGGTCTCCGCCACCGCGTGCGAGCAACGCAATGGACATGGCGCCGACTTCGCGCGCTGCGGACGCGGCCTCGATCAGGTTTGGGGAAACGCCCGAGGTCGAATGAATGAACAGGATATCGCCGCGCCGGCCGAGTGCCAGCACCTGGCGCGCGAACACCTGCTCGAAGCCGAAGTCGTTTGCGCCGGCGGTAAGCAGCGAGCTGTCGGTTGTGAGAGCGATTGCAGCGAGCGGCCGGCGGTTCTTGCGGTAGCGCACCACGTACTCAGTGGCGAGGTGCTGGGCATCGGCGGCAGAGCCACCGTTGCCGCAGAACATCAACTTGTGACCGGACGCAAGCGCAGCGTAGGTGAGCCCGGCAATCTCGCTGATTTCTGCGTCGAGCTCGCTACCGACCCGCGTTGCAAGCTCGCCGAGCTCGATGAGATGGCGGCCTGGATCAGGCACGCGCGTCCGGAGGACGGGTTGCGAGCAGCTCGTTGAACCGAGCGGGCGAGTATGCATTGGACAGCTCGAGCACGGCGTCGCCGCCCTGCTCTGCCGCGGCCTCGAACGCGTACGTGAGCAGTGCGTCTGCCGCGAGCAGATCGAATGCGGCCGCGCGCTCGGATGGGTTTGCGAGAACGCGCTCCAGCGCCGCGAGGGCTGCATCGGCCAATGTCTGGGGCAACGAGTCCGACTGTTCCGGTGTACCGGCAAGCGCACGGCTCACACGGGTACGCAAAGACGCCGGTGCATCGATGGTGCGGGCATCGAGCCACGCGCTGGCGCTGTTCGGCATGCTACTTTCCTTCCGAGAGAAGACGCTGTGCAATCTCGTGCGTCTGTGACAGTGCTTCGGCAATGCGCGCTGGATCACCAACGCCGGCGCGCGCCATGTGCGGTTTGCCGCCCCCCGTCCCCCCCGTCAACTGAGCAACAGCCTTCACGAGGGTGTCTGCACGCAGCCCGCGGCTGATCATGTCATCCGTCGCGACTGCAATCATCGCAGCGCGGTCCTCGAAGCGTGCTGCAAGCACGCCTGCGCCGCTGCCCAACTGCGCGCGCAAACTATCGCCAAGCGCATTCAGCTCGTCGGCAGTGCGCACATTCACTTCCGTCGCGACAATGCGCGCGCCGTTCAGCGAAACCGCAGCATCGAGCAGTTGCGTCACCGAGTTCGCGCTGCCCTCCGTACGTGCGCGTTGCGCTGCCTTTTGCAGCTCGCGATTCTCCTCGACGAGCTGCTGAAGCTTGTGCGCGAGATTCTCAGGCGTCGTTTTGGCAATGCCAGCGAGCTGGTGCAATAAGTCTTCATGCTCGACAGCGCGGCCGTAGGCCGCCGGGCCCGTGACAGCCTCGATGCGCCGTACACCGGAGGCGACGCCCGTCTCATGAACGATGCGGAACAGTCCGATCTCCGCCGTGTGGCGCACGTGCGTGCCACCGCACAATTCCATGCTGACGCCCGGAATCGACACCATCCGCACGATGTCGCCATACTTTTCACCGAACAGCGCCATCGCACCGCGCTTTACTGCTTCCGGATAGCCCAGGAACTCCTGGCGAACATCTTCATCGGCCAGGATTGCGCGGTTGACTTCGTCTTCGACGGTGCGGAGCTCTTCCGCGGTCATCGGCTTCGGGTGCGAGAAGTCGAAACGCAAACGTTCCGGTGACACCAGCGATCCGCGCTGCAGCACGTGGGTGCCGAGCACCTTGCGGAGTGCCGCGTGCAGCAGGTGCGTGGCAGTGTGATTGCGCTCGGTGTCATGACGCGTCGGTGCGAGCACCTGAGCACGCACGCGCAACGGCTGCGCCGGATC
>JBBQYT010000084.1:0-7500 GCA_038208385.1 Longimicrobiales bacterium
GGACCAGCGGATCACACGTGTTACGTAGTCCATGTCCCAGATACCGACGTCGGCGCTCTCGAGGGCAAACCGCATGCGCTCCTCTGCCTCCCGCAACGCCTCGACCGCACGGTTGCGATCCGTCGTGTCTCGAATCATTGCCAGCAGATTGCCATCCGGCAGGTGCGTCACCATCACATCGGCGGAGCAGCTCGATCCATCCTTGCGCCGGAACTGCCACTCGCGCGCGTAGTTCGCCGACCGTTCAATCATCTGCAGTGCAGGCGCGATGTATTTCACCTCCGCCTGCATCACGATGTCCACTGCGCTTTTCCCGATCATCTCCGTACGCGAATATCCCAGCATCTCGCAAAGGCCCGGATTGACATCGATGTAGACACCGGCTGCATCGGCAATCGCAATCCCGTCCGGCGCGTACTCGAACAACGCTCGGTACCGATCGTCGCTTTCCCGGCGCGCCGCCTCCGATCGCTTCCGATCCGTCACGTCCTGCATTGCACCAACCATACGCACTGCCTTGCCGACGCTGTCACGAATGACGTGGCCGCGATCGAGAATATCCGCGTACGTGCCGTCATGGCGACGAAAGCGATACTCTGCCAGCCAGGCAGTTTGATCGCTATCAACCACTTCGAAAAAGGAATGCAGCACCCGCTCCGAATCCTCCGGATGAATGAACGCGGACCATGATTCCAGACCGGCCCCGGTCTCCTCAGGGAGATATCCAAACAACGTCTTGTAACATGAATTCCACCATAGCGTGTCCGCGACGATGTCCCAGTCCCACAACGCATCGTTCGTCGCCTGCTCGAGGTTGCGGAACCGATCGTAGCTGTCGATAAGCTCGTGCGTCTGACGCCGCAGCTCAAGCTGCGCCATCACCTGCCTGCTCAGCACGCGCAATGCATTCTGCTGGGTTGACGTCAACACACGCGGTACACGATCCATCACGCACAACGTGCCAAGCGCATGTCCGTCCGGCGTAACGAGCGGCGCTCCCGCATAGAATCGAATGTGGGGATCGCCGGTGACGAGCGGATTGTCTGCAAAGCGCTCGTCGTTGGCCGCGTCAGGAACAATGAACAGGGCCGGCTCATTGATCGCGTGCCCGCAAAAAGAGACCGCACGCGACGTCTCGCTCGCGGACAAGCCGATCTTCGACTTGAACCACTGCCGCTTTTCATCCACGAGTGTGATAAGAGAGATCGGAGCCTCGCAGATGTACCCGGCCAGCTCAGTCAGGTCATCCAGTCCCTTCTCAGGCAGCGTGTCCAGCAACGCATACTGCCGCAGCGATTCCAGACGTTCAGCTTCGCCCTTCGGCTGAGGTGGCAGCTGCATGTACGCCTCCTTGCGGGACGTTCGTCGCCAATCAGCGCGAGAAGAAGGATGTTCGAGGAAGCGTTGAGGATGCAGCGCACTGCAGAACGGTGCAACTCTGTACTCTGCAACCGCGCCCGATACCCTATATGCAAGAAATGCGGCCAGCGCAGGGAGACAATTGCCTGACTCGCGCCGATTGCGCCAATGCTGCCGGACAACACGCTGTAGATGCCCGCAGCGGCGAGGGCGAGGGCCGATAACGCGACACACGACGCGTCCAGTCCGCCCTCTCGGTATCCATCTGCTTCCGGAATGTGCGAGCCCAGGATTACAGCCTACATCTTGATTGTCAGATGTGGACGTCAGTGGGAGAGGAAACGGCGTCAGCGGGTACGAATGCAAACGCGGCCGGCATGCTCAGTAAGAGCGCCGGCCGCGCAAGTCATGTGACACGAATGGTCTTAGTCCTTGAACTTGTCGCTTACAATGACACCACTCGACGCATCGACCCAAACGTCTTCATGGCCTTTTCCACGTCTGTCCAGCTTCACCTTCCAGACCAGTGCGCCGTGTTTGCGCTCGAGATCGACATCCTTGAGCGTCGAATTCGGATAGCGACGCTTCGCGATTGCGACTGCGCGCGTCTCCGAGATTCCCGGATTCACGACGACGTATTCATCCTTGCCGAAAATCTTGTCTGCCGTGCCTGCGACTGCATGACCGACATCGTGGGCGGCGTTTCCAACTGCATGCGTGGCGGTGCCGATAACGTTGCCCTCGTGCTTGTCGCGAACGATCGCACCCGTCATCGCATCGACTCGTACTTCCTGGTGTCCAGCTCCCGGCGTCCGGATGTCGAACTCGTAAACGAGCGCGCCGTTGGCCTTCTTGAGCTTAGAGGACTTCACACCCTCGTTCGTCGGGACCGCGGACAGCGCGATCCGCTGGGCGCGCCGCATCGAAATCGCGGCCTGCTGGGCTGAAAGGCCAGCTGCGCCAAGGGACGTCAACGCCAATGCCAATACCACGGTGTTCAATACCTTCATATTTCCTCCTGGTTCGGGATGGTAACCCGGTCCAGTTGGGCAAGTTCGATACCGTGGAGCCGATTGCCGGGTTTCAACCCTGCAACCCGGGATAGAGGCTTGCTGCACCGAAAAATCACAAACGCGGTGACGAGCCACAAGCCTGCGTTTGACCGTAGCGCCGCGCCCGCTCGAGCGTTTCCTTGTCCGGCCTGTCGCTTCGACGTTAATGCGGGAGCGGACTCAGCGCGTAACCGAAAATCAGCTGTACAATTGCGTACCACGAAATGATGGCGGCCGCGGATACCAGCGCGGTGAGCAGAAGCTTCTTTGCAGTGCTCCCATCGCCGCGAAATATGCCTGCATTTTTCTTGAGGGCGACGATGCCGCAGATCGCACCGAGCGCACCGCCCGAGAAGCTCAGAAGAATGGGCAGGCCGCTCCACACGTATTCGTACCAGAGTAGCGGACGTGCGATGACGATGGGCCGGTCATCGATCGAAACCGAGGGCACCGGATCGATGTAATTCGATTTCAGGCGAATCGTGACTTCGCGTCCGCTGTTGGACCGGACGACGAACCGGCCGCGTTTGCCTTCGGCCGGTGCGCCGTCCAGAACCAGGTGCGCGGCGCTGAGCCAGCCTGCCGGTTGGATCGCCAGCCCTCGGCCGGCAAACTCCGGAGCTTCGATGGGTATGTTCATGGCGTCCAATCTAATGAGTTTTCCGACGATGTCGCTGGCGCCTGGATTGTGTATGGCCTGCGTCGCGCCGGTCGGCGTCCGGACGCGAACCACCCGCTCGGCCACGGTCGTGAGCTGTATTTCTGGAGCTTCGTCGTTGCACTTCTTGTCTTTGCGCTGGGCGCCGCTGTCTCCATCTATCAGGGCATCGCACACGTCCGCAATCCGCATCCGCCATCGTTCGTTGTGTTGTTCGAGGACAGCGCAGCGCTGGTGGGTATTGCGATCGCTGCATTCGCAACGTACGCGAGTTCCAGGACACTCTCATGGCATCGGAGATCGAAGTGCTCGTAATCGAAATCGAGCAGCGAGTGCAAAACGCACATCCCGATGTCGTTGCAATGTTCATCAAGCCACAGACGCCGGGCGCGTACAGTGAAAATATAGAACGACGCCTTGGAAAAATGGACTAGACTCCTTCAACGTGGATTCCGGATTCATCATGGCAGGTGCAGGACTTCAGGGCGCTAACTCGCCGAGACGGCGTTCGAGAAACCTTCGCTCGGGCGCCTGTCGGGCAAGCTCGAGCGCGCGCTCATACGATGCGCGCGCTTCTGCATTTCTGCCAGCACGCCGGCACAGCTCTGCGCGAGCCGAATACGCGTGCGCGTAGTCGTTCAAATCCCCGCGTGCGAGGATAGTATCGATGAGGGCGAGTCCGGCAGCAGGACCATCCCGCATCGCCACAGCAGCTGCACGGTTCAATTCCACAACAGGCGATGGATCGATGCGCAGTAACACGTCGTAGAGTCCAACAATCTGATTCCAGTCCGTTGCCGATGCGTTCGGCGCTTCTGCGTGCACCGCTGCGATCGCCGCCTGGATGCTGTATGGACCCACCCTGCGCGACGCGAGGGCGCGCTCGACCAGCATCACACCTTCTGCAATCTGCTCAGGATTCCAGAGCGCGCGGTCCTGCTCGTCCAGCAAAATCAATTCGCCTGCCGGCGACGTTCGCGCATTGCGCCGCGCGTCGTGCAACAGCATCAGCGCAAGCAATCCAACAGCATCCGGGTCCGGCAGCAGGTCGATCAACAGACGCGCAAGACGAATCGCCTCGCCCGTCAGATTCTGTCGCGTGAGCGATTCACCCGATGATGCGGAATAGCCCTCGTTGAAGACCAGGTAGATGACGTGCAATACAATGTCGAGGCGCGCGAGCAGATCGTTCGGCTCCGGTACCTGGTACGGAATCTTCGCTTCGCGAATCTTGGACTTCGCGCGTACGATGCGCTGCGCGACCGCGGACGGCGCGCTGAGGAATGCGTGCGCGATCTGTTCCGTCGTAAGACCGCACACTTCGCGCAGGGTGAGCGCAACCTGCGCATCCGGTGGCAATGCCGGATGGCAGCAGATGAAGATCAACCGGAGCTGGTCATCCTTGACAACGATGTCATCGTCATCAGTGTTATGGTTCGCTTCGCTTTCGATCTCGATTCGTTCTGCAAGCTGCGCGAGCGCTGCATCGAAGCGCGCACGCTTCCGCATGCTGTCGAGAGCCTTGAAGCGTCCGGTCGAGACGAGCCACGCGCGTGGATTGCGCGGCATGCCATCGCGCGGCCAGTGCTCGAGCGCAGCATGGAATCGCCCTCCGCCTTCGTGAGCTTCTGGATCTCTGCTTCATTCGAATAAATCAGGCACAGATACTTCATGTGTGGATCCTCCATGCAATGGTATGAAATGGTTTCCGTGCTAAATAGTCGTCCTGGAGATCGCAGAATCGACAAAGCTCAGACTGACCTATCAAACGGACGGCGAACCAACCTAGATTGCACTGTCCCCCTGACGACAATGAAAGGAACACCATGAGAACACTCAAGGTTTTGGTCGCTGCAGCTGTGCTCGCAGGTGCATCGGATGTGAGTGGGCAGACGCCCGCCGCGCCAGCCCCGCAGCAGCCGATGGGATTCTTCGTAACGAGCGCAGGACCTGGCGATGGTGCGAACCTCGGTGGTCTCGAGGGCGCTGACCGTCATTGCCAGACGCTGGCGCGCGCCGCTGGAGCGGGCGGTCGCACGTGGCACGCGTATCTGAGCGCTGCGGCAGCAGGCATGCAGGCGGCAGTCAACGCGCGCGATCGCATCGGCACCGGTCCCTGGTACAACGCGAAGGGCGCACTCATCGCATCGAACGTCGCGGATCTGCACGGGGACATACAGCGCGACCGCAACAGTATCAATAAGGAGTTTGCGCTGAACGAAAAAGGCGGAGCTGTAAATGGTCGCGGCGATACACCGAACCAGCACGACATGCTGACGGGCTCGGACTCGCACGGCCGCGCACTGCTTGGCAGCGCTGCAAACACGACGTGTAACAACTGGACGAGCAATGGCGCGGGCGCGACGTTTGTCGGTCATCACGATCGCTCGGGCGGTGGTAACTCATCATGGAATGCAGCGCATGCATCGCGCAGCTGCAGCCAGGCTGATCTTGTCGCAACCGGCGGCGCCGGTCTGTTCTACTGTTTCGCGATCAGCTGAACACTGCTTTGGACAACCGTGTTGTTGACGTACCACCGTACCTGAAACCGTGGGTGCGGTCGATATGGCGGCTAAAGGGAAGCAGCACATCTGATGCGGAGCTGCTTCCCATCCTGCCCGACGGCTGCGCCGAAGTCGAGAACCTCGAGCGATACTGCGCGCGACTGAATCAACCCGATCCGCTGATCATGCACAGCGTTCATATCATCGATGCGAGCCGAAAGCGCGGCGCACTCCGCGCGTTGGCAAAGACTCTCGCCGTGAGCGAACGCTCCCTCGAGATTCGCTTCGCACGCGCTGTCGGAATCGCACCCAAACGCTTCGAACGAATCCGCCGTTTCCAGCGCGCGGTTTCAGCGATGATGGAATCATCACAGCCCAGCTGGGCAGCCGCTGCCGCGAATGCGGGTTATTACGATCAAGCGCATCTCATTCGCGAAACCCGCGAAATCGCCCACTCCACTCCGTCACAGCTGGTTGCGTCCAACAGTGCGGATCTGTTTCTCGCAGGGTGAGTGACTGCGGTTTAACGCCGCCTTTTTCGGAGTCATCGGACGAGGATTGTTGTTCCGTCGAAACGGACCGGGAACGTGCCCGTTCGCGGTCACGGTTCGGGGGTTGCGGTTTCGGGCTCGTTGCACGCACGCGTTCACGTGCACGGGTTCAATTCTCAAGCGGGCATCGTGCTCGAAATTAGCAGAAACATTTTTGAATTACGTACCCGTAAACCGCGCGCACGTACAACCTACCCGAACCCGGCACCCACGACCCGGGCACGCAAACCGCACGGGCCCGGCAGTAAGCACTAGTCTAATCTCTAATCTCTAATCCCCGCAGTTGCCCCGCTTCATCCTGAAATCAATACCTTGTTGTTTGCCCTGCATTGCCCCCTCGATCCGTGCAAACAACGAATCCCCGGCTCCCGGCCCATAAATAACCCGCTGCGGAAAATCGTGCGTTGGGTTTTCGAATCGCACGAAAGCACCGTCATACTTCCGCGCAACGAACTCGGCAGCAGGTTGCCCGGACGGCTGCGCCGCATACACGAGAGTGCCTCCGCGCTCGAGAATCTGCATCGACTCGTAGTCGACGATTTTGCCCGCTCGCACCGTGCGACCCATTCCAAGCATGATGCCGGCGCGCGGCTTCATCCACTGCTCTTCGATGAGCGTACTGCCCGACGCGCGGGACCAGCACCCTGCGAGCCAGCCAAGCTTGTCGACGGACATCGCCTGAGCGAACAGTTGCGATGCCGTCAACGAAAGTCCGCACACCAAAAGAATCACGCGCATAGATAGATTCCCTCTTCTGAAGTCGTTCCGGTGATCCAATCGCAGACCAGTATACGCCCATGATGACCGCCCGTATTGTACAAAACCGAAACACCCGGAAACGATGACCTTGTAAGCGATCATCAATGCACAGGTGCAGGAAAAAATGAGCATCCGAAAAGCTGCGTTGGTTGCCGCGTCCGGTTCGGCGGTTCTCCGCGTCCCCGCGTCCCCACGTCCGCGCGACCTTGATCGTGGAGTACGGCAGAAAGATCACACCTTTCGCGGGCGCGGAAGCAATGGCAACGCGCGCTGATGATGCCCTCATAGTGTTCCACGACTTCCGAAATCCCAACGCCGGCAATGGCCGACGGGTCGCGTCTCAGCGCGTCGATATCGCTGGGTTTTGGCGCGGCAATCATAGAACATCGCGTGATCGAGTGCGACGATGTTTTATCGTGTAACGAAATGTTTTTACGCGGCGCCGAAATGCGTCGCTCGAGTATGACAGGCGCGTCAATTGATCGAAGTGCCTATTGCAACCAAGCGCGCAATCAAACCGTCCAAGTTGCCGCTGGCATGCAGGAAACCGGATCCGTTCGGGGCGCGTAGGGACGTGGGTCGCGATCTTTTTTGTGCGGTGCGGTGTAGATCAAGAC
>JBBQYT010000085.1:0-7494 GCA_038208385.1 Longimicrobiales bacterium
CAATCGGAGGCCGTTTGGGCGAAGGCGTACTGACCGTGGCGGAGCCGTTCGAGTACCGCGGAGACAGACTGTACTGCGAAGACATGCCGGCCGAGCAGCTCGTCGCCGAGTTCGGCACACCGTTGTACGTCTACAGCCGCAATGCGATCGCAAGCCGGTTCCGCGAGTTCGATGACGCCTTCAGCGGAGTCGACCGGCTGATCGCGTATTCGGTAAAAGCGAACGGCAACCTGTCGATCCTCCAGTTGCTCGGCGGCGAGGGCGCTGGCGCGGACATCGTGAGTGCTGGCGAATTACAGCGCGCATTGCAGGCCGGCATTCCGCCCGAGCGCATCGTGTTCAGCGGTGTTGGCAAGACAGTCACCGAGCTCGCTGCGGCACTACGCGCGGGCATCTATTCGTTCAATGTCGAAAGCGAAGGCGAGCTCAGCGCGCTCTCGGACCTCGCCGTGACGATGGAGATGCGCGCGCCAATCGCGCTGCGTGTGAATCCGGACATTGAATCGCCGACACCGCACCACTACACGCGCACGGGCCATGGCACGACGAAGTTCGGCATCCCGTATGAAGATGCTATGCGTCTGTATCGCGTCGCAGCGAAGCTGCCGGGCATCCTCGTACGCGGTGTCGATGTCCACATCGGCAGCCAGATTCTCGAGATCGATCCGTACCGCCAGGCAGTGCTTCGCATCCTCGAGCTCGTCGAACAGCTGCGGCTCGATGGCATCGACCTTGAATATCTCGACATGGGCGGCGGCTTCGGTATCGCATACGACGAAGATGTCGGTCCCTCGGCACACGATTTTGCGAACGTGCTGATTCCGCTGATCAAGGCGTCGGGTCTCAGGCTGCTGCTCGAGCCCGGCCGCTACATTGTCGGGCCCGCGGGCGTGCTGCTCACGCGCATCCTGTACATGAAGGAAATGGGCATCAAGACGTTCGTGATCACGGACGCCGGCATGAATGACCTGCTGCGCCCGAGCCATTACGCCAGCTTCCATAAGGTCGAGCCCGCAACGCGCCACGAAGAGCGCGGCGAGATTCGCGTCGATGTCGTCGGACCAATCTGCGAGAGCGGAGACTTCCTTGCCCTCGACCGGATGATCGAGCACCCGCAGCAGGGCGAGCTGCTCGCAATCCGCACTGTCGGCGCATACGGCTTTTCAATGGCATCAACGTACAACGCGCGCATGCGGCCAGCTGAAGTGCTCGTCAACGGAGATAAGGCGAGGCTGATTCGTCGCCGCGAGGTATACGACGATCTGGTCCGCGGAGAGATCGAGCTGCTTAACGGCAGCGATTAGCGATTGGGGATTAGCGATTAGTTGTTCGTTGCCGATCCCGATTCCATTGATCCTGACGCGGACCGGGCTGATTCGGAATCGTGAATATGCTGAACATGCGAATAACAAACTAATCCCTAACCGCTAATCTCTAATCCCTGCAGTTATGAAAAATCGAATCCTAATCTTAGACTACGGCTCGCAGTTCACGCAGTTGATCGCGCGCAGAATCCGCGAGGAGCACGTGTTCAGTGAGATCCATCCGTCGACGGTCACTCCCGAATGGATTCGCGAGTGGGACCCGAACGGAATCGTATTGTCCGGCGGTCCCAGCTCGGTTTACGACGACGATGCGCCGACATCGGATCCGGCAATCTTCAAGATGGGGATTCCGATCCTCGCGGTGTGTTATGGCATGCAGCTCGTGGCGTATCTCGAGGGCGGCAAGGTCATTCCGGGCAAGCGTGAGTATGGCCGTGCAGAGCTGACGATCGAGGAGCCGTCGGAGATTTTCGGTGGCTTCAATGTCGGCGAAAAGATTACCGTGTGGGCCAGTCACGGCGATCACATCGAAGAGCCTCCGCCCGGATATGAGACACTCGCATCGACAACGGGATTGCCCGTGTCTGCGTTCAAGGCGGTCGACCGTCCACTGTACGGCGTGCAGTTCCATCCGGAAGTCGCACACACGCCTCGCGGCGGAGAGATCTACTCGAACTTCATCTTCAACATCTGCAAGTGCGATCCTACCTGGACGGCAGGCTCGTTCATCGAGGACTCGATCGAGCGCATTCGCGCGCAGGTGGGCGACGCACAGGTCATTTGCGGTCTGTCCGGCGGTGTCGATTCTTCCGTCGCTGCTGCGCTCGTTCACCGCGCGATCGGGGACCAGCTAACGTGCATTTTTGTGGACACTGGTGTCCTACGAAAAGGCGAGCGAAATGCGGTGGAACGGGCATTTCGCCAGCATATGGGCACCCGTCTGATCGTGATCGATGCCGGCGCGGAGTTCCTGGGACGCTTGAAGGGTGTCGAAGAGCCGGAGGAGAAGCGCCGTCGCATCGGCGAGACATTCATTCGTGTTTTCGAGCGCGCATCAGTGGAATCCGTGCAGGGCGCCGCGTTCCTGGTGCAGGGAACACTGTATCCCGACGTCATCGAATCACTGTCCGTGCGCGGTCCGTCCGCGACGATCAAGACGCACCACAACGTTGGTGGTCTCCCGAAAGACATGAAGTTCGCGCTCGTCGAGCCACTGCGTGAGCTGTTCAAGGATGAAGTGCGCAACGTGGGCCGCGAGCTGGGTCTGCCCGAAGAGCTGGTTGGCCGTCACCCATTCCCGGGTCCCGGCCTCGCCATCCGCGTGCTGGGCGAAGTCACCCCCGAGCGTGTCGCAACCCTGCAGGAAGCCGATGCAATTTACCTCGAGGAAATCGGGGCTGCAGGATTGTACAACGACATCTGGCAGGCCTTCGCAGTCCTATTGCCCGTGCGCAGCGTCGGCGTCATGGGCGATGCACGGACGTACGACAACGTGATTGCACTGCGAGCTGTGACGAGCAGAGATGGAATGACCGCGGACTGGTTTCCGTTTCCATATGACGTACTAGGGCGAATCTCTTCCCGCATCATTAACGAAGTCGCCGGAGTGAACCGCGTCTGTTATGACGTCAGCTCGAAACCCCCGGCGACAATCGAGTGGGAATAGCTTCCCAGTCATGAAGTGTAGAGTGTGCAGTGTTGGGTCGACACAATAGACTCGACACTCGACACTATTTACTCAACACTGCTGCTAAATTTCACGGCGGTCCGCGCCCAGCTGCGTGGTACCTTCCGCAGTCAGACGGCGCAGGTAGATACCCGCATAATTTTCATCAATCGCTGCGAGCCTGTTCTCGGGCGTAGCCGAGTAGCGCGTGTCGCAACGGTCGCAACGGATACAACGGTCATCGCCAGTGCCGACGAGACGCCAGTTCCCGGTGCAATCTTCTGATCTATGTTCCAGTACGACCATGTCTCCCTCCCAGCGCGAGCCTCTTCCCGCAGCACTGAGAGTGCAATCTCCAAGCCATGTTTGTGGCACGGGTTACAGCGTTCCGAAGCGGCTCAAAATACGTCGCGGTTCACGCTCAGCAGGCAGGGCTGTTCGTGCAGCTCAGGACGAGGATCGGTCGCGGCTGGGAGATGCGCGTCTGCTGATTCGCGGCGAAGGCAACTCCCCACAGGTCGATCTGCTCGTTCGTCTGTAGTCCGGCGGGAATGCGCAACGGAAACTGAAGCGACGTGTCCTGCATCGCGGGAAACGAAATTCGCACGGAGTCGATCAGTGCGTTGCTGTTGAACCGTCTCGCAACAAAGGCCAGGCCGGTGAGACGGGCACCGGGCTCGTTGCCGTGCACCACGACAGTCACCGTCGTGCCGGGCGCCACCTGCGCTGCATTGCGCGGTGCAACGACGTCGACCGTCAGGTTGATCGCAGTAGTCACACCCGCCGGGCCGGGACGTACACGGTCGGAGCAGCCTGCGACAATCATGCAGACAAGTGCAACGTGACCTGCGAAAATCTTCACGGCTTTTTTACCGGCATGCGTGCAGGTGGCCTCTCGGTGCGCTGCGACACGGAATCCCAAACCGCGCTCATGTAGACCGCGTCTCCGCCATGTACTTCGATGAACCGCTGCAGATCCTTTTCGCTCACACCCGTCTGGGCGAGGTGCTCGGTCTTCAGGCGGGTGAACTCGGCCGGGGAAGGCGATTGCAGCGCTGCGCGCCGCAGCGCCACGACCGTGTCGACGAACTTCATGCGTGGCATCGCCCCGCGGTCGTTGTCCACGAAGGGCAGTCGGTCGCAGGCACTCAGAGCGGCGACGAAGGTCAAAACAGTCAAATAGGAAATTCGCATTGGCTTCATATGAAACGTTTTGCAGCACGTCGCCAGGACAAACGCCGCTGGCCGTCCCTCTTCACACTCACTTATGTTGGCTCCTGCTCTAGTACCTGCATACGCTGGAAAGGATCGATGAGGGAACACAGCTTCAAGAGAGTCGCGCTGGCAGCGCTCGGCGCACTCGCACTTGCTGCAGGGCCTCTCCCGGGCTCAGCACAGCAGCAATCCCCGCGCTCACCGGCACGGATTGCCTCGCCGGCCGAGCTGCTGGGCTATCCGTTGGGCGAGCGCTTCACGGACGTTGCCGGCAGCCAGCGCTACTTCGAGAGCCTCGCCGCCGCGTCGCCGCGGGTTCGTGTGCGGAAGTACGGTCAGACGATGGAGGGACGGCCGCTGCTGCAGGTCGTCATCGGCCGTGAGGACTACCTCAGCCGGCTCGATGAAGTTCTGGCCAGGAATCGCGAGCTGATCGATCCCGGCACCACCGAGGCGCGTGCAAAGGAGATCGCGGCCGGAAATCCGGGCGTCGTCTATTTCAGCTATGGCGTGCACGGCAACGAAAGCTCGTCGACGGAAGCCGCGCTCTGGACGGCCTGGGATCTCGTCAGTGGCAGTCCGTCGGTAGCGGGTGTCCTCGACTCTCTGATCGTCGTCATCGATCCTGTGGTGAATCCTGATGGCCGGGATCGCTACGTGACGTGGTACAGGCAGGCGCGGGGCGTAACCGCCAACCCCGATGCGGAGTCCAGAGAGCACTGGGAGCCGTGGCCGAGCGGACGCACCAACCACTACCTGTTCGACCTGAATCGCGACTGGGCGTGGATCACGCAGCCGGAGACGCACGCCCGCCTGGCGACATGGAACTACTGGTCGCCACAGGTGCATGTCGACTTCCACGAAATGAATTACAACTCCAGCTACTTTTTCTTCCCGGCGAGCGCGCCGATCAACCCGCTTTACCCCGAGCACATTCTGAGCTGGGCGAAGTACATCGGCCAGGCAAATGCGGTTGCGTTCGACCAGCACGGGTGGGCGTATTACACGGCGGAGAGCTATGACCTGTTTTATCCCGCCTACGGCGATAGCTGGCCGAGCCTCACGGGCGCCGTCGGCATGACGTATGAACAGGCGGGCGGCGGCAGTGCAGGTGTGGCGGTGCGCCGACGCGATGGCCAGGTCCTCACGCTGGCAATGCGCGCCGAGCACCACCGCACATCAGGCGAGGCGACGCTGCGTGCAACCGCCGCACGCAAAAGCGCGATGCTCGGCGATTTCGCGCGCTTTCATCGCACGATCGGCGAAGGCATGTCCGACATTCTGCTCGTGCCTTCCGATGACAATGCACGCACTACCGCGCTGGTCGACCTGCTGCGCTCCGAGGACATCGAAGTGCAGCGCGCGACGCGACCGTTTCAGGCCGAAGCGATCGCGCACCAGGGCTTTCAACCGCGCAAGCAATTTCCTGCCGGCACGTACGTAGTTCGCGCGAAACAACCGCGCGGCAGACTCGCCGTCACGCTGCTTCAGCCCGAGACCGTATTGAAGGCGAATTTTTCATACGACATCAGTGCGTGGTCTCTGCCGTATGCGTACGGCGTGGAAGCGCACCGCTCGACGCACGTGCCGGATGCCGGCTGGCAGCCGGTGGTAAAACCGCCGGAGCCGGACTTCACGCGGCCACTTCCGCGCTTTGCGATCGATGGCGCAGCATTGCAGCGCGCCGCGAACGGCGGACCGACGACGGCGGAGCCGTACGGATATCTCGTAAAGCCGACTCTCGCCGCATGGCGTGCACTCGTGCAATACCTGCAGCTGGATCCGAAGCCCGTTGCGATCGTTCTGCAGCACGGCTTCACAATCGAGGGCAATCGCTGGCCCGCGGGGACGATTTTCCTTTCGCGCAGCGATCAGCAAAGCCTGAGCGCGCGCGTTGCAGCATCAGGCCTCACACCGTTTGCGACAGCCGTGCGTTCGGGTTTTGCGACCGAGGGCCATGATCTCGGTACCGAAGAGTCGTATCGGATAACCTTGCCGCGCATTGCGGTCCTGACAGGCGAGAAGATCTCCGCGTCATCGTACGGCGCGCAGTGGTTTTTCCTCGAGCAGATGCTTCGCCTGCCGTTCAACGCCGTGCCGGCAGACCGCCTGGCCGACCTGCGCTTCGAGGACTATGATGTGCTCGTCGTGCCCGAGCTCTCGCGCGGCACCTTCGATGACAAGACCCTCGAGCCGGTAAAGCGGTGGGTCAATCGCGGTGGCACCGTCATCGCCATCGGCGATGCAGCGAAAGCGCTCGCAACACCGCTCGCAGACATCAAACCACGCGAAGAAAAGAAAGATGACAAAGCGGACATTGATCGCGCATTGCGTGGCCGCGACGCGCGCGAGCAGGATCGCTGGCAACAGGAAGTCCCCGGCACCATCCTCGCCGCGCGTCTCGATTCATCGCATCCGCTCGCGTTCGGTACGGGAGCAGCCGCCGATTCGACGCGGCTGTACGTGTTGAAGAGCGGCAACCTGGTGTTCGAGCCCGACGAAGCGTACGAGAGCGTCGCGTTCTTTCCGGACAAGCTGGAAAAGGTGAGCGGCGTGATCAGCGGGAAGTCTCTCGAACAGCTCTCGCGCGGAACGTGGCTTGCAGCAAAACGGGTAGGTCGCGGACACGTGGTCCTGTTCGCCGACGATCCGCTCTTCCGCGCGTTCTGGTACGGCACGTTCCAGCCGTACATCAATGCACTCATGCTGGGCCCATCACTGTAGAGAGCGAGATCCACCGTGTTGAATTACGATAGACTCACAATCAAGGCGGGCGAGGCGATCCAGTCGGCGCTGTCGGAAGCGCAGCGGCGCGGCAACCCGTCGATCGAGGATTTGCATCTTCTGAAGGCGCTGCAGGATCAGGAGGAGACCGTCGTCGTACCGGTGCTGCAGAAGGTGGGCGTCAACATCCAGAAGCTGCGCGCCGATGTCGTCGCTGCGCTCGATCGTTTGCCCAAACAGTCGGGCGGCTCGAATCCGACGATGAGTCGCGAGCTGAACCGGATTTTCGACAACGCAGAGGAGCAGGCAAAGAAGTTAGGCGATGAGTATGTGTCGACCGAGCATCTGCTGTTGGCGATTGCATCACAGAAGGGCTCCAGCGCGCGTGATCTGCTCGAGAAGCAGGGTGCCACGCTGCGCGCACTCGAAGATGCGCTCGATGCTGTGCGCGGCTCGCATCGCGTAACGGACCAGACGCCCGAGCAGAAGTATCAGGCGCTGGAACGATTCACACGCGACCTCACGGATCTCGCGCGCCAGGGCAAGCTCGATCCCGTGATCGGC
>JBBQYT010000086.1:0-7478 GCA_038208385.1 Longimicrobiales bacterium
ACGTCCCCGGACGGTGTTCGGCGAGGAGGGGGCTGGAGCCCGGACGCTCGGTGTCTTCCTCGAACAACACTGCATATTGCGCAGGCTGGAGCAGTTTCTTCCACTCCGCCAAGGGCTTTTTCAGTGCCGTGAAGCCCGGTCCGCCGATCCCCTGCGGGTCCGGCCTCGGCTTGAAGAATCCACCGATCAGAGGCAGCGCCGCCAACGGCAGAAGTGCGCCTACAAAGTCTCGTCTCTCCATCGTCATTTCTCCACCACTTCCAGTTCCACCAACCGCTAATTCCCAGTCTCTGAAATACACCTTACAACGGGCGCTGGTTCACGTCTACTCGCCCGAGAGAAAACGATGCAGGTTTGTTCGCTCAACGAAGATTGTCTGCCCCGCCGCCTCAAGAGGCTTCCATCTTTGGATTCAGAATTGAATGCTTGCAGTGGTTGTGGCTCTACCACAGCTCCTCAACCTCCCGGAGGCTTCACATGAGCACACGGCAGGAATCCCGCATCCGCATGGGCGCCGCCAGCCTGCTCCTCTCGGCGCTTCTTTTTTCAGCGTGCGTGCTGCTGCGAGGAAAATCGATCATCCCCACCGTTGACCCGGTCGGCTGGGCTACAGCGGCGGTCCAGAAGAGCACGTATCGGGGCTGGTACTTCGCGCTGGTTGCCCAGGTCCTCCAGGTATTCGGCCTCCTCGCCCTGTGGAGCTATCTTGGCCGCAAAGGCTCCGAGCGCCTCGCATTCACCGGCACGATGCTGAGCATCGCCGGGGCGATGCTCATCATGCCACTCTTCGGCTTTCTCGCGTTCGTCGCACCGACGATCGGCCGCATTGCGGAGACCGATCAAAGTGTGGCAATCCAGGTCGCTTCGACACTGTTCGCAACACCCGTGAGCATGGGCTTCATGGCGATAGCCGGCTGTCTGTACATCGCCGGCTCGCTGCTCATGGCTATTGCATTGTGGCGCACGCGAATCGTCGCGAGAGCGATTGCAGTTCTGTATTTCGTTCAGGCTCCGCTGCTCGCCATGTCTCCATCGCATACGCTCGAGATCGCAGGCGCACTCGCGCTCACGATCGCCGCTGCACTCATCACTGTCCGCATCTGGACCGATTCTGCAGTCGACAATACACCCGCCTCCGCAGCCCAGTCACAGACCGTAACCACCAACGGATAAATCGCTTGAAAAGATGGGAAGCCGATGCCCATGTCTCCGTCTGGAGGCATGGGTACCTTTTCATTCGTAAGCTCTGCCGCAAAAGCTGCCCTTTCTCCGCGCCACCCTCCGTAGCCGGGAGGCCCGCCTCGTAGGAGAAGTCCGGACAGGAAACCCGACGGCATACTTCCTCCAGCCGATGCCTCCCCCCACGGGGCAATCGGTGGCCGTCGGGATCCTGCCCGGCCCCGGACTCAAAAATTCTCAATGTAATTAAATCGAGATGAGGGAATTCCGTCCGCGCATCGTTCGGCTGGATGACGGACGTGCACGTGCACGTGTACGGATCCGCGCCGCGGGTCACGTTCGCGCGGGTACGTTTTACGCACGCGCACGCGTTTACGGATACCGCTTCTCAGCGAAACGCCTTTTCCCCGCGAAGCACTCTTGCGCTTCGAGTTAGAGTGCTTTTTTGGCGATGCCGGACAGCTTGTCGGCAGACATTTACGGACACGTAAACGCGTGCGCGTGTCCGTGCACGTGCACGGGTCCGTCCTGGGGCAATATTAACAGTTATACTTTGCATTATAAAGTACTTGACAGCACACCGGACAAATGCGATACTCCCTTCATGTACAAACTCGTCGACTTTCTCTTTCCGGCTCCCGCTCTGCACCGCTCCAGCCTGGGACTCCTCACCTGGTGGGAATCCCGTCGACTGAAATACAACCTCATTGTCGGGACAACCGGCCTGTTCTCGCTGGGATTTATGACGCTGGTCAGCTCGCTGCCGCCAAAGCCTTATCACATCATGCCCGACCTGCGACCCGTTCTCGTCTTTGGCCTGGCGGCGAACGTCTGCTATACGGCTGGTTGGCTGGTCGAGCTCGGGCTGGAAAAGCTGTGGGGCCGGCGGGCGCTCCCGGCGGGGCCAACGCTTTTCAGGCAGGGACTCAGCTTCTCGGTGGGACTGACGATTCTGCCATCGGTGGTTACGGTTGTTGGCTGGTTCGCCCGGGTCTTCCAGGCACTATTTTAGTCGCTCGGGGGTGATGGAGCGAAATTGGGCGGAGCGCAAAACGTGCTCTGCCCAGTGGATTTTTGGGACAGACCGCGTCGTTTGAAAACGCCGCGATGCCATCGCCGAAGGCCCTCCCCAATCACCTGCTTTAGCTATGAACTTGTTATCGGCCAGTGTCTCGCAACGTCGGTACCTGTCCGCCTTTGAGCGCTTTTGCAAAATATTTTTCTTGCACTTGGTGGGGATGAAGCGCAGTTTGGGGATACACGGGGGCACCCGCACCAGAATGGGGCAGGATGCACATGTCCGGTGCGCAGGAGATCTCCGTCCCCCACGTCGTCCCAGGTTTCCGTGGCCATTCTTGCGCTTACTCCAACGACGGACGAGCTAGCCTCGCTTGCAGCCGAGCTGCAGGTAGAAGAGCTCTCGTTTGCGAACAGTCCAGACGCCGCGACAGAGAAGCTTCGATCCGATTGGGCCCTGGTGCTCGTCGATACGGAGTTTGCGGACGGCAGCGGGCTCGCGACCCTCGAAGGCATCGCGCGTTCGGGGCAGCCGGTCGCGTTGATGACGCGTGCGCCATCGCTTGATTTGACGATGGCGGCGGTGCGTAAGGGCGCGAGCGATGTGTTGAGCTTCCCGCCGGTCGGCGCGCGTGTACGCGAGCTTCTTTCCCGTCATGCGGAAGGGATGCCTGCGTGGCCATCGGGTGCGGAGCTCACGGGCTCGGCGCTGATCGGGCAGAGTCCGGCGTTGCTGGACGTCTTCCGGACGGTGGCGCGGGTGGCGCAGACGGAGACGCCGGTGCTGTTGCAGGGCGAGAGTGGGACGGGCAAGGAGTCGATCGCGCGGGTGATTCACGATCATGGGCCGCGGGCGCGCGGGCCGTTCGTGGGGGTGAGCTGCGGTGCGATTCCTGAGCCGTTGCTGGACTCGGAGCTGTTTGGTCACGAGCGAGGCGTCCCGGGGGTGTATGGCCGGCGGACGGGCCGAATCGAGCGGGCCAATGGCGGGACGCTGTTCCTCGACGAGGTTGATGCACTGGGTGGGGTGTTGCAGAACAAGTTGTTACGTGCGCTCCGGGATGGCGAAATTGAGCCTGTGGGGAGCGATGGCGCGCGGCCGGTCACGACGCGTGTGATAGCGGCGAGCGACAAGGATCTCGCGGATGATGTGGCGCTCGGTAGTTTTCGCGAGGACCTGTTTTATCTTTTGGGAGTGATGATCATTCATCTGCCGCCGCTCAGACAGCGCGGCGGTGACATTATTCTTCTCGCGCAACATTTTCTTCAGGTCTTCGCACAGACGTATCGCAAGCCGGCGCGCTCATTCGATGCCGACGGCCTGTTGGCTCTCCAGTCGTATGCCTGGCCGGGCAATGTTCGTCAGCTGCGCAATGCGATCGAGCGTGCGGTGGTCATGTCGGACGGCGAGACGATAACGCGCGGTGATCTTTCGCCTGAGCTGTGGACGTCTTCGGTCGTGCAGGTTTCCCGTACGGGGTTTCCACGGCTCGACGATGTCGAGCGCGACCACATTACGCAGGCGTTGCAGCTCACGAAGGGACGACTGAGCGAGGCAGCGGAGCTTCTCGGGATTCATCGTAACACGTTGCGTCGCAAGATCGAGCAGTATGGGCTGGGCAGCCGCTGAGCGGGTGCGCGCGCGCCGGTCGTCATCGCAGTATTCACAAATAGGAGAGGAACGATGAAACGGATTGGAACTGGTATGATCGCGTTATTTGCACTCCTGGTATGGACTGCATGTAGCGACGAGAAGCCTATGACGACGACAGCGCCCGCTGTGAGTGCCGCGGTTGTACAGGCCGGCGGCAATGATGGGCGCAGCGCCGCCAAGGGCAAGACGGATGATGGCGATGACGACAATCCCGATGAGCGTCAGGTCGCAACGTACAATCGGTGGAACCAGGGCCCCGAATACGCCTTTGATGTCATCGGGCGCGAGGGTGGCCGTGTGAAGCTGGATGAGTTCGAGATCGTCGTACCGCGCGGAGCGGTCGACCGTCCGACCCTGTTCAGCATCAAGGTGAAGCCGGGCAACGGCAGGAACCGTCCGGCAATGGCGGAGTTCGGGCCACACAACCAGCTCTTCAATACGCCAGTCACGATCATTCTGCCGTGGAGTGACACGGACGCCGCGAAGGCGAAAGTCCACGTGATCTGGTGGGACAAGAAGACGTGGGTGCCGATGCCGAGCGCGTTCACGACCGATGGACGGGTCAGTGCCCGGACGATTCACTTCTCGATGTATGCGACATGTGGCCTGACCGTGGCAGGCGGCTGAGTTAATTGATGATGGAGCCGACGACGTTCTCAGTCGATCAGATCTTCCGGCTCATGCCGGACGTGGCGGAGCTTGCTCCGCTGCGGGCCGCTGTATTGCGCGCATCGACTGTCAACGCATCGATCCAGTGGTCGGGGTCACTCAAGTATGCGACGTACGACCGCCGGGTGCTCGTGCCCGAGCGCGTTGAGGCTGCGCTGCGCGAAGCCGAAGCGCGCAGCATCAAGCGCATCCGGCGCATGCATCGCGGGTTCGGCCAGGTATTGTCTGCAGTTTTGCGCGGCGAAGAAGAGTCTGCCGTTGCACAGTTGCTCGCGCTTGGCGAGCTGTCGGAAGCAACCGACCAGCCGCAGGACGCACTCGTCTGCTATACCGTCGCCACCGACCTCGCCTCACAGCTGCTTGCACGCGGTCCGCTCATTCTTGCACAACGCAGAAAAGCGCGCGTGTTCATGAGCATGGGCGAGATGGAAGCCGCAGCGGACATGTACGAGCGCAGCTGGGATGAAGCCGTCGCTGCGGATGACACTACCGGCGAAGTCATCGCACTCACCGGACTCGGCAACCTGTCGAGCTTGCTCGGTCGATGGGCGCGCGCGCGCGGACACTACGAGCGCGGGCTGTTCCGTGCAGCCACGGACCTCCCGCGCGAGCGTGCGCAGCTGCACATCAACCTGTCGATGGTCGCGCGCGAGACGGGCGACTACACCCAGGCGGACGCGTGGCTGAACAGCTCGCTCGCGTTGTGGGACCAGCTCACGCCCGCAGACCATTCGGTGTGGTACAACAACCATGGCCTGCTCAACATGGCGATTGGCGATGCCGCGGCCGCCGAAGCCGCGTTCTCGAAGGCGCTCGAGGTTGCACCGTCTGCATTCGACAGCGCGATGATTCTCGACAACATGGCGGAGCTTGCCGTGCGAAAGGGACAGTTCGCAGCCGCGGAAGCAATCGGACGCCGCGCCGAAGAGCAGGCGATCGGCACAGGCTCACCGCTCGCCCTCGCGGAGATCTACATTCGTCTCGGCAAGATCTTCCGGGTACAGGGCGACAGCAACGGACTCACGTTCTTCGAGAAGGCGCTCGAGCTCAGCAAGGATCGCTATCCGCTGACACAGGCGAATGCGCACTTCGAGTACGGCGTGTTCCGTCGCATTGTAGGTGATCCGGATGAAGCCCGCGGTCACATTGAGCAGGCGCTACAGATGTTCGAGGAGCTGGGTTGCATGCCGCAGGTTGCAGAGGCGAAGGCGGAGCTCGCACGCATCAAGTCATCCGTAGACGCCGACAAGGGTGTAGAAACCGCAGGCTGAATCACGCCGAACGCCTGTCCAGTGCAAAATCCTTTCCCCGCACAGCCAGAAGCATTGTCGGTACGATGAACAGCGTGATTGGCGTGGACAACGCCAGTCCGCCGATCACCGCGAGTGCGAGCGGACGCTGCATTTCAGCGCCCGCACCGAGACCAAGCGCGAGCGGCAGCAGACCGAACAAGGTACAAAGCGTCGTCATCAGGATCGGCCGCAGACGTGTTTGTGCGGCTTCGCGCAATGCAGGCTCGAGCGCGAGTCCGCCGTGCTCCATGCGGTGATACGTGAAGTCGATCAGGATAATGCCGTTCTTCACGATCAGGCCTACCAGCAGAATCAATCCCATCAGTGATGACACGTTCAACTGTGTGCCTGTGATCAACAGGAGCACGATCGCGCCAACGAAGGACACCGGCGCAGCCGCGAGAATGATCAGTGGCTCGACGAACGACTTGAACTGAATCACCATCACCGTCACGACGCTCAGTGCTGCGAGCGCGAGCACGATCAGCATCGACTTGAATGAATCCTGCTGGCTCGCGTACTGACCGCCCAGCTCGACAGTGACGCCGGCGGGCGGCTTGTTCTGCGCAAGCACGTTCTTCACATCCGTCATGACTTTACCGAGCGCGCGGCCTTCGACACCCGCAGTGATTGCGACCAGCTCGCGCTGATTCTCGCGCTCGAACTGCGAGCGTGACACGGTGTCGCGCAGCTCGACCAGCGCACCCAGCGGTGCGCTCTCGCCCCTGCCCGGCACCGGAATCGGCAGCTGGCCAAGCCGCTCCGGATTGAAGCGAATCGAATCGGGCGCGCGCACGCGCACAGCCACCGAGCGGTCCTCATAACGCACCTGCCCCGCAGGAACGCCGAGCAGTGCGCCGCTGACCTGGTCGCTCACATCCTGCGGCGTGAGCCCGATGCGCGCCGTCTCGGCCTCCTTGACGCGCATCAGCGTCTCGGGACCGGGATCGGGGACACCGTTGTACAGATCGACCAGCCCCACAATCGGCTCGAGCTTGGGCTCGAGCGCCTTTGCATAGCTCTCGAGCGCAACGAGGTTGTCACCGAACAGCTTGATCTCGACCGGCTTGGCCGCGCCCGCCAGATCGTTGATGACATCGGACAGAATCATCACGAACTCGATGCGCAGACGCGGTAAAGCCGTCGTCGCTTTCGTGCGCACATCGTCGATCACATCGAAGATCGTGCGCGAGCGCTGGCTGCGCGGCTTCAGGCGCACCACGATGTCCCCGGTATTCTGCTCCGTCGCAAACAGTCCCATTTCCGCGCCCGTGCGGCGCGATGTGCCGGTCACTTCCGGCTCATCGCGCAGAATGCCTTCTACGATCTTCACTTCGCGGTCCGTTTCAGTAAGGGCGGTTCCGCCGGGCGTGAAGTAATCGACGACGAACGCGCCCTCATCCATGATGGGAAGGAAACCGGTGCCGACGAAGCGGAAGGCGATGATGCCCGCAATGATGAGCAGCGCTGCGACGATGGCGAGACGCTTCGAGTGATGAAGCACGGAGCCCAGTGCGCGCTCGTAGCGCGGCGGCAGCAGTCCGATCCAGTTGGAGATACGCGCGAGCGTGCGGTGCACGACCTCGAACCTGCGCGGCTTCGATGCGTCGTTGTGATGCGAGGCGAGCAGCTCATAGCTCAGGATCGGAATGAGCGTCATTGCGAGT
>JBBQYT010000087.1:0-7459 GCA_038208385.1 Longimicrobiales bacterium
CCCATCGACTTCTGCACGACACGGAAGCGCGGCTCGCTACCAATCGCGAGCGCGCGTCGCAAATAGAGGCTGGGCTGATCGGACTGTCCGCCGTCGATAACCAGTGTCGGCACGCTCTGCTCCGTCGTCAGAACGAAGTGCAGCTCGTCATCGGCGGGCAGAGCGTCGTGCGGGATGGCGACGGTTGCGCGTACTGCAGCAGCGGTTGTCGCGAGCGGATCGAAGAGCACGCTCGCGGCGCCGTTTGCCGGCACATCGACGTTGCGCGTTTGGATGGACTGACCGTCAAGCGCGAGTGCGACGCGCAGTGCACTGACCGCGCGCGCGGACTGGTTGGCGACCCGAGCTTCCACGCGCACGCGCTCTGTGCCCGTCGAATCCGACGGGTGCAGCAGCACCGATGTGACGGCGACGTTGTCGGTCTTTGTGTCTGTGATCGCGACGGGCATGACCTTTGTGCCTGCCGGGAGTTCCAGGCGCTCGGCGTCGCGCCAGCCCGCCCGCTGGTAATCGCTGATGACGACCAGCTCTTTTTGTGCGATGTCCGAGCCGGCCAGGATGCTTTGCGCGAGTTTGAGTGCTGGGCCGTAGCGTGTCGCGCCTGCGCCTGGCCGTGCGGCATCAAGTGCAGAGTTGAGGCGTGCGCCTTCGGGCGATGAACGGACGACCGCGTCAGCGCGCGTGTCGAACAGCAGAAGCGATGCGTGGTCGCCGGCAGCGAGCGCGCCGATCGTGCGCTTTGCCGCGGCCTGTGCGCGCGCCCAGCGGTCGCCGTACCCCATGCTGTAGCTTTTGTCGAGCATGATGACGACTTCGCGCGCGCTGCGCGTTGCGGTTGCGTTCTTCGCGTTCGGCAGGAACGGCCGTGCAAACGCGGCCACGAGCAGCAGCAGTGCGGCGCAGCGCAGCAGCAGCAGCAGCAGGCGCTTCAGACGCTGACGGCGCACGGACTGGTATGGCATTTTGCGCAGGAACATGAGCGATGGAAACTCAATGACCTGCTTTTTCTCGCGCTGAATCAGATGGATCAGCAGCGGGATGCCGAGCGCAGCAGCGCCGATGAAGAAGAGCGGGCTCAGGAACGAAAACGGCATTACCGCACCCGCGTGAGGCGCTCGCGCGCCGACAGGAAGTCGAACAGCACGTAGTCGAGTGGCTGTGCCGTGCTGCAGGCGCGGTAGTCGATGCGCTGGCGCGTGAGCAGTCGCGCCAGCTCGCTCTGATGTGCGAGCACCAGCTTCCGGTATTCGTCGGCGAGCTCATCGGGAATGACGGCCATGCGGTCGCCGCTCTCAGCGTCGCGGAAGTTGGCGGCCTGGTCGAATGGAAACTCGAGCTCGGCTGGATCCATGATCTGGAAGACGATGACATCGTGGCCGGCCGCCGCCAGTGAGCCCAGTGCCGAAGCGATGTCTTCCGGCTCTTCATACAGGTCGGACACGAGCACCAGGATCGAACGGCGCCGGAGGTCCTCGGCAAGCTTGCGCAGTGGCGCTGCAATGCCGCCGGCGCGTTCCGCTTTCGCGCGCTCCAGTGTGTTGAGCAGCAGCTGCAGGTGACGCGCCGACGCGGGAATGTTCTCCCGCACTTTGTCGTCGAACGTCATGAGGCCGATGCGATCGCCCTGCTTGCGGCAGAAGTATGCGAGCGATGCGGTCAGGAAGCGTGCGTAGTCGAGCTTTGACAGTGTGCCGGTCCGGTAGTCCATCGAGCGCGACACATCGAGCAAAAGGAGCACGTTGGCATTGGTGTCTGCCTCGAACTGTTTGACGTAGTAGCGATCGGTGCGTGCGTAGAGCCGCCAGTCGATGCGGCGGATGTCATCGCCCGGCATGTAGGCGCGGTGTTCGGCGAAGTCGAGCGACAGTCCCAGGTAGGGCGACTTGTGCCGGCCGCTCGTCACGCCCTGGACGACGGTGCGCGCGAGCAGCTCGAGGTTCTCGATTCGTGCGAGAGCCTCGGGATCTATGAAGCGAGCGCCGGGTGTTGCAGTCGCCATTATGACTTACATCCCTGACTTCGGTACGGGCACAATGTCCAGCAGCTTTGTGATAATCTGGTCCGTCGTGATGCGCTCCGATTCGGCGTGGAAGTTTTTCAGGATGCGATGGCGCAGCACCGGTGCAGCGAGTGCGCGGATGTCATCGAAGCTGACGTGGTAGCGTCCCGCCATCAGTGCGCGCGCCTTGCCACCGAGTACGAGGTATTGCGCAGCGCGCACGCTGGCGCCGTACGCCACCCAGTTTTTGATGAAGTCGGGAGCTTTGTCGCCGGGACGGCTGGTGCGCGCGATTGCGACTGCATAGCGCAGCACTGCGTCCGATACGGGCACGCGCCGGACGAGACGCTGAAACGCAATCAGCTCGGGACCGGTCACGACCGGACGGAAGTTCGCGGTTTGTATGGACGTCGTATTGCGCACGACTTCGAGCTCTTCGTTCTCAGGCAGATGTTCGATGACGATCTCGAACATGAACCGGTCGAGCTGCGCTTCCGGCAGTGGATACGTGCCCTCGAGCTCGATCGGGTTTTGCGTTGCGAATACGAAAAACGGCTCATCGAGTGTATAGGTGCGTCCTTGAATCGTTACGCGATGTTCCTGCATCGCCTCGAGGAGCGCCGACTGTGTTTTTGGTGGCGTCCGGTTGATTTCATCGGCGAGGACGATGTTGCTGAAGATGGGTCCTGGGGCAAAGACCATCTGCCTGCGTCCAGTCGCTGCATCGTCCTGGATGATGTCGGTCCCGGTGATGTCGGACGGCATCAGGTCGGGCGTGAACTGGATGCGTGAAAAGCGCAGGTCGAGGACTTGTGCGATCGAATGAATCAACAGGGTTTTGGCGAGCCCGGGAACGCCCAGGAGGAGGCTGTTGCCGCCGACGAACAGCGTGAGCAACACCTGCTCGACCACCTCGTCCTGTCCGACGATGAGCTTGCGCAGCTCTGCGAGAATTTCTCCCCGAGCATCGCGCATGCGCTCCGCCAGTTTTACATCATCGTTCGCTTCGACCGGAATCGTAGTAGTTGCCACTTGGCCTCGCCCTGTTGGCGAGCGATTAGCGATTAGCGATTAGCGATTAGTCTGTTCAACCTGAATTCCGGATTCCGGCGCCCCTCAGGGGAAACACCAGAATCGCGAACTCACTGAGGACAAACTAATCACTCATCGCTAATCCCTAATCGCTGCTGTTAATGGGTCATTGCGTAGACTGCGTAATTCACCCCGACCTCGTACGCGTCATTTGTTGCGACAATCGATTCCGTGCCTGTGTCGGACCACTCCCAGTACTCGCTGATGTCGTTGTTGTAGCTGATTGCCATCATCAACCGCTTCTTGCGGTCGTTATCCTCGAAGATGCCGAACCACTGTGGCCTGAAACGACGGCCGTACGGTGGCTCGATGTTCAATACTGGTATCTCGAAGAACGAATGAAAGACGGGAAGCGACACATCGAGCTCGATCAGCTGTGCGTCGGGAAGTACGCGTTTCATCTGCTGATAGAAGTTTACGTAGTCCTGGCCGCGGAAATCGTCGACAATGAGAAAGCCACCCTTCAGGAGCCAGGTACGGAGTCCAAGGACTTCCTTGTCCGATGGCTGCCAGAACCCAACCTCGCACATGTAGGCGAACGGGAACTTCATGAGCTCGGGATCGTCGGCCGTGAAGATATTGCTCGCGTCGGTGCGCGGCGCAGTGAGCGTCGTCGCTTCGATGATCTTCATGAAGTGACGCTCGGAGCGCGGGTAGTCGTGGTCCCACTTTACGTCGTTCGGGCGACCATCGCCAAACTCGCTCATGCGTTGTTCGGGCGTGTACTTGATGCGCGCCATGACGAAGCGGCCATCGTACTTCACGTTTTCTTCCTGCAGTGTGCTCGGGTTGTTCGACGCGAATGCGCCGCGCACCTCGGCTTCGCGCAGGCGAGCGGGCGCGGATGCGCTGGTCGAGAGCGCAGAGAGTGCGATTGCCCCGAATGCCATCGCCTTCGAGAACATTATGGCCTGTCCTTCCCTGTTGTGCTCAGCGTCAGCAACAAATCCTGTGCGCGCTCAAATGAGGGCGCGAGCTCGAGTGCCTGGAGCACCTGTCGTTTTGCGGAAGCTGCATCCCCGGCACGCTGGTACGCGAGTGCAAGCTGGTAGATGGCTTCGGCGCGGTCGACCGGATTCAGCGCGACGATGGCCGCGCGCTCGCGAATGACCTTTGCCGTCTGGCCGAGCTTTTCAAAATGGTCTGCCAGCTGTTTGTGGATTGCCGGATCGAACGGATAGACGAAGATCGCTCTCTCGAGCGACGCCGCCGCGCCCGGAACATCGCCTACCGATTCCTGTAGATCCGCCTGCTCCAGCAATGTGGCATAATCGCTCTCCGCCTGCTCTGTCATTGCAAGCATTTCGGCCAGCGCGCGCTTCCGCTCACCGCGTTTCGTGTAAATTTTCGCGAGGAGAGCATACGGACTGTCTGATGATGCATATTCCGGAAAGATCTTCTGCGCACGCTCGAGCAAGGGCGCGGCTTCCGCATCCTTGCCGGCCTCTACGAGCAGGTGACCGGCCCTGAGCAGGCCAAGGAAATCGCTGGAGTCTGGAGTCGCTACGCCGATGTTGCGCGTGCCACCGCCCGCGATGGATGCGAGCGGCACGCGGAAACGCTCGCGCATGTACGTGTCGAATGTCCTGTCAAACGTGGCCATGTCGGTGTCGAGCACTGTGCGCAAAACTTCTTCCGTGTTCTTGCCTGTGCCGAACGCCTTGATCATTGCGACCAGCGTAGGAAAGCCGCGGTCGCGTGCAATCATGTCGCAGACAAGCGATGCCTCATAATACGAATGGATCACCTGTTCGGGATACGCCGGTCGCACGAAACCGTTGTTGAGCTTGCTGAACGGCAGCAGCTTGTCGTGTGCATACGCGCTCAGGAATCCCGCCTCGACGTGCGCCCCCCAGCCAGCTCGTGAGTGTCGCTCCTCGAAGACTGCGAGCCCCTCGGCGAACCAGCGTGGCAGCAGCTGATTGCCGAGTCCCAGTGTTACGACGTGCGTGAGCTCGTGCCAGAGTGTCGAGCCCCATGTGAACACACCCTTCTCGCGCGCGCTCGGCGAGTCCATTGCAATCAATTTGCCGAATGTTACTCCCAACGCGCCGAGGCCCGGCAGTCCCAATGTGCGCACCGAGAAGTCGGCGTGACTCGGATAAACTTCGAGACGGACCGGCGAGTCAGGCTTGTAGCCGTATCGCTTCGAGAGTGTGTCGTACGCTTCGTTGGCCAGTGACACGAAATACGGCGCGAGCACATCGGCTTCACTGCTGTTCAACATCACCTCGAAGCGCGGTGTCTTCGTCGTGCGATAGCGCGAGAACGTGTCGAGCAGGTCCAGCGTGTTCTTGTTCCAGACGTTGTACGGATCGCCCTTGAACGATGCCTCGAGTGCAGTGCGCGCGGAATCGATTTGCCCGACGCGCAGCAGGTTCATCCCGAGCAGGCCGAGTGCGGGCCATGACTTCGGATCGAGCTTCACTGCCTGGCGCGCGAGATCGACAGCCACACTGTACTTCCGCTGCATAGCGCTCATGTCCGCGAGCGTGACGTACAAGTCTGCGTAGCGCGGGTTCTGCCCGAGGATGCGCGCGCGCAGCGTGTCGTAGGCAGCGCGATTGCCCTCGAGGAAGCGCACGGCCGCCAGTGCCGAGAGCGCGTCGAGCGAGCGCGCATCGACTTTTAGTGCGGCTTCGGCTTCGCGCGCTGCGGGCGCGTATTCCTCCGCCTGTACGTGCAAACGCGCGAGCAGTACGTGCGCGCCAACCTGGTTCGGATCCGCTTTCAAGCTCTCTTCGGCGAGCTTTATCGCCTTGTCATCGTGATCGAAGTCCGCGACGCGCGCCATGCCCAGTAGTGCGCGTGCGTTGTTCGGCGCAATGCGAAGTGCGTCCTGGAACTCGGCTGCTGCTTCCGTCGAGTTGTATTTGTCCAACAGCAGCTCGCCGGCCAGGAGATGGGCCTCGGGGTTCTTCGGATCCTTGCGTGAAGCTTCGCCGAATGCGCGCAGTGCGTCCTTGAAGAGCTGCGGGTCGTCCTGTCCGAGGTACGTTGCTGCAATGCCGACGGCAGTGACGTCTTCGGCGCTCAGTGACGCACGTTCGTTGTAGGCTTTGATCAACGCGTGGAAGCCGCGCATCGCTTCGTCGCGATGGCCTGCATCGAATTGTGCTACTGCAGCCTGGACTTGCTGCTTCAGACTTGCAGCGGTCTGTGCGTTCGACGGCGTTCCCAACAGCAGTTCACCGCAGAAGACGCAGAAGACGCGGAACAACATCCTGGAGTACTTTTTCATTGCGCGCCTCCGGCTGCGGCGCGGATCTGCTGGTTCTTCCTTGCCAGATCAAGAAGCAATGTCTCTAGTTGATCCGCGTACTTTGTCGAGTCCATGCTCGTTTTGGCAGCGCGCAGAACATCGATTTTCGATTCGAGCGCACGACGCTCGTCGAGCATCAATTTAACGGCCGGGTTGGTTGCTGCAGCAGTTACAAGCGATGCCTGCGTCGCTGTACCCAGCGAAAATGTGCGGGCGAGGTTCGCAACGTTGGGTGCAATCGGTCCGTCCGTCAGCGGGATGGTGTTGCCATCATCGCTCAGGAGTGCGTGCTCCGTCAGAATCCGGTTCTGCTGGGTGTACTCACGAACGACCTCCCTACGCGCATAGTCGAACGCCTCGAGCATCGACACGCGGCCATCCTTGTCGGCATCCGCACCGCCGCCGGTGAGTGCTGCCGAGAAATATTTCGCAAACATCGTTTCGTTCTGCTCGGCCCCGCTGCGCGTCGCTGCGATGATGACGCGTCCCTTGCCGGCCAATGCGTTCACGAACGCGCCGCTCGCACTTGCAGCATTTATGAATGCGACGCGCTGCGCGCGTAACAACTCCAGCAGGCGTGACCAGTCCATCGACGTGAGGTCGGGCCCCGGCAGATTGAACCGTGCAACATCGCCTTCAAAACTTCCATGCCCAATCAGTACTACCATCACCTGGTCGCCCGGATGCGCCTTGCCCGCAATTCCCTGCACCGTCTGATCGATCACCTCGCGCGTGGACTTGCCCGTCATGCGCTTCGGGTCCTGCGCGGGGTCTTCCGACAGATAAAACACGTTCTCCGGCGCAACGCCGTACCGCGCTTTTGCAGCATCGACGATCGCCGCCGCCGCCGTATGGAATGACTCCACGAACGCCGGCTCGCCGCTGAGGCCGGTTATGACCACCACGTAGGTTGATGACTGTGCGTTTGCAGGTGCAGTCGTGAGGGCCATCAGCCCAAACAACACCCCAACAAACAGACCGAACACCCCCCGGACGCGGGGGCGCGGCGGCGCGGGGGGGCCGCGCTGGCGCGGCGCCGGGGCCCGCCCCGTTGCCGGGGAATGGGTGGCGCGGGGGGCGGGGCCCCCCCCACCCCCGGGTGGGCG
>JBBQYT010000088.1:0-7451 GCA_038208385.1 Longimicrobiales bacterium
CCATCATGTGGGTGCGTCCCGATTTTACGATGTCATCGAACTCTTCGGCCTTGGCCTTCAGCGCCCGCTCGAGATCGCTGAGCGCCGGCAACAGATCCGAATGGATTGCGACGAGCGCCGCAATCTGCATCGCACTCGGAATGACATCGTTCGACGACTGGCCTGCATTCACGTGGTCGTTCGGGTGCACTTTCACCGCACCGTCGGTCAGCTGCGTCGCACGATGCGCGATCACTTCGTTCGCATTCATATTCGTCGACGTGCCACTGCCCGTCTGGAAAATGTCGAGCGGAAAGTGCTGATCGAGACTTCCATTCATGACTTCTTCCGCGGCGCGCACAATCGCCTCGCCGATGTCTTCCGGGAGCAGCTCGAGATCCACGTGGGTCTCGGCAGCCGATTTCTTGATCAGCGCAAGCGCATAAATGAACTCGCGAGAGAAACGCATGCCGCTGATCGGGAAATTCTCCACGGCTCGCTGCGTCGACGCGCCCCACAGCGCGTCTGCCGGCACCTGCATCTCGCCGAGGGAGTCTTTTTCGATTCTGAATTGCTCGTTGCTCATTTGTCTTCTGTGCTCCTCATTTCGTCTATCGTCTATCGTCTATCGTCTATCGTCTATCGTCTATCGTCTATCGTCTATCGTCTATCGTCTATCGTCTATCTACCGTCTATCGTCTACCGTCTATCGTCTACCGTTTGAGCATCCATGCTTCGAAGGCAAGGAACAAAAGCGACAGACGATAGACGATAGACGATAGACGTCAGTTATTTTCCAGACGTCAGTTATTTTCCCCAGACGTCAGTTATTTTCCCCAGACGTCAGTTATTTCCTCGGCGGCTTGGCCGGGCGTACCTCGACCCGGCTCGGCAACGTGCGAGGGTTCATGGCAAGCAGGTCCATAACGATCTGTGCGATGTCCTCGGGCTGAATCATCCATTCCGCGTTCTCGCGCGCGTGCATTCCAAACTCCGTGTTGACGGAGCCCGGCATGATGTAGCTCACGCGAATGTCATCCTGACGCACTTCCTGCATCAGTGCTTCGCTGAATCCAATCAGTCCGAACTTGCTCGCGTTGTATGCCGCGCCATTCACGAATGCATTCTTCCCGGCAAGGCTGCCGATGTTGATGATCCATGATCCGGCGGCTTTCTTCAGATGCGGAATCGCTGGATGACAGCAGTAGAACAGACTGTCGAGATTCGTGGTGATCACGCTGTCCCAGTCGTCGACAGTCATGTCTGCAACGGGCGCGAATTTCCCGATTCCTGCATTGTTGACCAGGATGTCGAGGCGTCCGAACTCGGACGCCGCACGATCGATCAGCTTTTTGCACTGGTCGGCACTGCGCACATCGCATACAACGCCAATTGCGCGTGCATCCTGGCTGCTCAGCTCGCTTTCGGCTTCGCGCACATCGCCTTCGCGCCGCGCAGCAACGACTACGTTCACACCCGCACGGACCAGTGCCTCGGAGATGGCCCTGCCAATTCCCTTGGTCCCGCCCGTTACGACTGCGACTTTGCCCCTCAGATCCGCCATTTTATCCTCCCTTTGCGTTCCCAGGGAGCTTAATTGCTGACCCCGCCTGCCGCTACTAAACTTCGCAGTATGAATCCAACTGGCAAAGTAGCACTCGTTACGGGCGGCGCGCGCCGTGTGGGGAAGGCAATCTCGCTCGCACTGGCTGATGCCGGCGCGTACGTCGTGGTCAATTACAACCACTCGGCTGAGGAGGCCAAAGCGACGGTGCGCGAGATCGAGCAGCGCGGACGCAGAGCCCTCGCCGTGCAGGGTGACGTTTCAAAAAAGAAGGACATGGATGCCCTGATCGAGACAGTTTCGCGCGAATTCAGACGATTGGACATCCTCGTGAACAGCGCCGCGCGGTTCGACAAAGCCAGTATCCTGGACATCACAGAGGAGGACTGGGACCGGGTGATGGCAGTGAACCTGCGGGGTCCGTTTTTTCTATCGCAGGCGGCCGCTCCGCTACTGGCGGCGAACGGGGCAGGCGTGATCGTAAATATCGCGGATTTGTCTGCGTTTCAGCCCTGGCCGTCGTACGCGCACCACGCCGTCTCGAAGGCCGGGCTTGTCCATTTGACCCGCGTCCTGGCCCGCGCGCTCGGGCCAAAAGTGCGTGCAAATTGCGTTGCTCCAGGCACGGTCCTGCCTCCCGAGGGCTTCGAAGCGGAACCGGACGAGGCCGATGAGCGTACGGTGTTGAAGCGGATCGGGTCTCCAGAGGACGTCGCGAACGCGGTGATGTACTTCGTGAAGAACGATTTCGTGACGGGTCAGGTCCTGGCCGTCGATGGCGGGCGTCTGTTGCTCTGAAGAAAGATTTTTGAATGAAAAGCAGTACTGCAGCAATAACAAAACGGAATATTCTCCTCGCCGGACTGTTGGCGAGCGCGCTCGCGTGCTCGCACGATGCGCGCGCACAGGCAGCGGGCTGTCCGGATGTCGCGACGCTCCGCAATTACCGTCCGCCCGAAGCGACGCGCGTGTTCGCAATGGACAAGTCATTGATTGCAGACTTGTCGGGACAGCGCCGGGTCGTCGTCGACTTCAAGGAAGTGCCTGCTGTCATACGCGATGGCTACGTTGCTGTCGAAGACCGCCGCTTCTGGCAGCACGGTGGCATTGACGTGCGCGGCATTGGTCGCGCGATGTGGCACGATCTGAAGTCGCTATCGCTCAAAGAGGGGTTCAGCACGATCACGATGCAGCTCGTCCGACAGCTGTTCCCCGACGAGCTGCCGCTCTCGCAGAAACTGCGTCGCAAGACATGCGAGATTTATTTGTCCGGACAGATCGAGCGCCAGTTCAGCAAGACGGACATCCTCAAACTGTATGTCAACCAGGTTTATCTGGGCGATGGCTTGTATGGCGTCGAGTCTGCTTCACGTGGATACTTCGGAAAGTCCGTAAGCAATGTGACGACGGCGGAAGGCGCACTGCTCGTCGGTCTCGTCAAGAATCCGGAAGGCTACAATCCGCGCAAGCATTACCTGCGTGCAATCGAGCGACGCAATCTCGTGCTCGACATTATGGTGCGCGAGGGCGTGTTGAAAGCAGCGGACGCAGCGCGCGCAAAGACAGAGCCGATTCGACTCGTACCTCCGATCGAAGCTGCCGGACCCGCGCCGTACTTCATTGCAGAAGTGCGTGCGGAATTACGCAAGCGATTTGGTGAGAATGCCGATGTCTCGGGATTGCGCGTTTACACAGGCATCGACCCGGAACTGCAGCGCGGTGCGCGGGCTGCGCTCACGGCGGGAATCAAGGCCATTGAAAACGGTACGTACGGCAAGTATCGCTGGCCGAAGCCCGTGCCTGGTGTCACTGTCGATACCGGCGCTGTTGCAGCACAGTATCTCGAAGGATTGATCGTCGCGCTCGATCCGCACACCGGCGAAGTGCGTGCGCTGGTGGGCGGCAGAGACTTCAACCAGTCGCAATACGATCGCGTATTCCAGGCGCGCAGACAGCCGGGCTCATCATTCAAGCCGATCGTATATGCTGCCGCACTGCAACAGGGACTCACGCTCAACACACAGATTGAAACGACGCCTGTCGCCGTAGCGAACGTGTCCGGCAACTGGCGGCCTGAAGACCACGTGCCCGACAGTGTGCGGACACTTTCGCTACGCGATGCACTCGCGCGTTCGTCCAATTACGCAGGCGTGCGTGTCGGCCAGTTCGCCGGCATTTCCAACGTCATCCATACCGCCCGCGCGCTCGGAATCACAACACCGATTCCTGCATATCCGTCGATCTTTCTCGGCGCTGCCGAAGTCATTCCTGTAGAGTTCGTCGCAGCATATGCAGCGTTCGACAACGGCGGATTTCGTGTAAAGCCGCAGCTGATCAATCGCGTCGAGGACACGCGCGGAAACGTGCTGTGGCGCGCGCAGAACACGCCCACGCAGGTGATGGATCCCGGCATCGCGTTCCTGACACTCAGCATGATGGAAGATGTTGTCGATCACGGAACGGCCGGATCAATTCGGCGCGCAGGCTTCTGGATGCCCGCTGCAGGCAAAACCGGGACGACGAACGATTACAAGGATGCGTGGTTCGTCGGTATGACACCGGATTATGTCGCGGGTGTGTGGATCGGATTCGACCGGCCGAAAACGATCGTCGCCGGAGGCGAAGGTGGACGTCTCGCTGCACCCATCTGGGCGGGCATGATGAACGAAGTGTACAAGACGCGGCCTGCACCCGGCGCGTGGGTGCCGCCAGCGACTGTCTCGAGCGTAGCGATCGATGCGGAAAGCGGACTACTCGCAACACCAAGCTGTCCACCCGAGCAGGTACGCGTCGAATACTTCATGCCCGGAACCGAGCCCCATGACTATTGTCCGCTGCACGGCGGCAATGGTGTGCAAAAGACTTTGGAGAAAGTCTGGCAGGGTATTCGACACGTTTTCTAACGGCAGCGATTAGGGATTAGCGATTAGCGATTCGTTTTGTTCGTCGCAATCCGACGTTCGCCGAGAACATAAAAACGCCCGGAAGCTTACCAAGCACCGGGCGTTTAAGTAGCGACGAACAAACTAATCCCTAATCCCTAATCCCTAATCGCTAATCCCTAATCGCTGCTGTCAACACCCACAGGCGCTTCCGCTGTCTCGAGAACGGGCGACTCGCCGACGCCGTGATGGGAGAGCCAGCGCTCGGCTTCGAGAGCGGCCATGCAACCGGTCCCTGCCGATGTGATCGCCTGCTTGTAATAGTCATCCATGACATCGCCTGCGGCGAAAACTCCCGGAACGCTCGTCTCGGTGCGCCAGTTGTGCGGCGTCACGATGTAGCCGTGCGGTGTCAGGCTCAGCTGGTTTTCGAGGAACGCAGTGTTCGGGATGTGGCCGATCGCCATGAACAGACCACCGACATCCATCACGCTCTTCTCGCCCGTCACAGTGTCCTCCATCTCGATGCCGGTGACGTAGTCATCGCCAACGACGTCCGTCACTTCCTTGTTCCACAGCACCTTGATCTTGTCATGCTTCAGCACGCGATCCACCATGATCGGCGATGCGCGGAATTTGTCGCGGCGATGGATGATGTTCACTTCCTTCGCGAACTTCGTCAGGTACATCGACTCTTCCATTGCACTGTCCCCGCCTCCAACAACGGCGAGGCGTTTGTCACGAAAGGCGGGAAGCGCACCATCGCATACAGCACACGCCGAGACACCGCCGCCGGTCTGTGCGAGACGCGTCTCGTTCTCAATGCCGAGCCAGCGGGCACGCGCGCCGGTCGCAACAATCACGGCCAACGCTTCGATCTCCGGGCTGTAGCTCGGACGGAGTACGAACGGGTATGTACTGAAATTCACCGACGCGATGTTCTCCTGGACGACGCGGCACTCGAAGTGGCACGCCTGGAGCTTCATCCGCTCCATTAGCTCCTGCCCCGTCACGCCGTCGGGAAAGCCGGGATAGTTCTCGACCTCAGTCGTATACATCAGCTGGCCGCCGGGGATCATTTCCCGGCCGGGCTCGCCCTCGAAAACCAGGGGGCGCAAGTTTGCCCGCGCGGCGTATAGAGATGCCGTCCATGCTGCCGGGCCGGATCCGATGATCACGAGGGTCTCGCGCGTTCGTTCTGCCACAGTGCTCAACGTTCGTTGGAGTGAGTGTGTCCTGTCTCTGAAACATAGACATCGCTGCAAGGGGGCAGCAACCGCTGCGGGGCGTCCTCAACTGGCATTTCCCGACGACCAACTTCACGTCTGAACCGGAACCGATGAACTGGCTTTTGAACGATTTCGGTGGTAGTTTCCGCGAGTATAATCCTATGAATACTGCCGCTATTACCACTACGCTCGAACATCGCATCGAGCGCCTGCTTTGTGGCCTCGCAGGTGTCGTTTCGGCACGTGCTGTCACCGAGCCGGGAGGCCGGATCGAAGAGATCCATGTCCTCGCCACCGAAAGACTCCATCCCAAGCAGGTTGTTCGTAACGTGGAGTCCGCGCTGAGCGCGGGGCTGGGGCTGGACATCGACCGGCGCGTGATCAGCGTGGCCCAGATCCGGGGCGATAAGTCCCATGGCGGCGAGGGGGGCAAGCCGGGAGCTCTTTCGACGGGGGGCTCGAACGAAGTGCAGACGGGTGGGACAGACAGTGAGGTGCCCGTTGCCGAACGGGTTATTTTTCTGCGATTCGATGCGCGGACAGATGCTGGTGGGCAGGTAGTTTGTTCGGTCGTTCTGGCGCGTGACCGGGAAGAGTTCAGCGGCACAGGTACCGGGCCGAATACGATACAGGGCAGGGCCAGTGCTGCTGCCCGGGCGTTGTTCAAGGCTCTCGAGACCGCTCGCGATAGCGATGATGTGGCTCTGGAGGGTGCGGCACTGGTCGAAGCGAATGGGCGTTCGTATGTGATGGTGGGCGCGCGCGGCCTGGTGGGACGCAGTACCGTCCCGCTGACCGGCGTGGCTCCGGTCACCCGGTCGCCGGAGGAAGCTTCGATCCTCGCCTGCCTGCAGGCGACGAATCGTTGGGCGGAGCTGCCCGCGTAGCGCCTGCCTCGAAAATTTCGCCGGCCACAAAGCGCTCCGGCACTGAGACTAAAGCCAAAAAGATATCTGTCTTTCACTGATGAAGGTGAGCGTCATGCCGACTATAACGCCAGGCAAAGGTGGAGCCACGCCCGCGCGTTCCGCCGCGCGCGTACGCGATGCCATGGCTCGCGTCGGCACGCATGTGCGCGACCGTGTCAGTGAGCCCATCGATTCCATCCGCCTGTCCGCCCAGCGGATCCTGTCGGACCCGTCCACCTCGGAAGAGATGCACTCCGATGCTCTGGAGATCCTGAGCGCAGCGGAGCGCATCTCGACCGAGCTCGAGCGACTCGAAGACTCGGCATCCGCTGCCTTTGCAAACGATCCGTTCTTCAACGTCCCGCTCCAGGCTCCACAGCGTCTCACGAATGCGCTCGCCGGTGAGCTGAACCATCTGGCCCGGCAAGCTGACTCACCGCTGAAATTGCCCCAGGTCGCCCTGCTGAAGCCGCGCCTTAAACGCGCCGCTCGACTCGCTAACCTGTGGCTTTCCACGACCATCGAAATCGAGCCGACGGGCGCGGAGACGCCGCTCACGAGCACACACGGTTCGGCGGGCGAAGCCTCCGGGAGCCGCGCGACAGTGGTTCGCAGCCCGGAACGCCGCCCGTCCGCGCCGCCCCGCCCTCCAGCATCGACGACGGCTGCGCCCGCTGCACTTCAAGGCCCGCCGGCCGGCACCGCGGCGCGCGCGCTCGCCAACAAGCTGGAGCGGATGAAGAGTCAGGCTGACGCCCTGCAGGCCCGCTACGACCAACGGGAGCTGCACTGGCGGCGCGCCATCCACGAAATCCGGAACGCGGCCCAGGCATTCGTCTCCTGGAGCCACATGCTCCGGCACTCCGAGATTGCGGCAACGCCATGGTTT
>JBBQYT010000089.1:0-7444 GCA_038208385.1 Longimicrobiales bacterium
TGGCTCTTCCGGGTTTAGCGTGGGTCCATATTGAGACCACCGCAGTGGAACAGGATCGCGAGCCGAAAGTTGTCGCGGTTTCGGTAGCCGCGCGCTCTGTATTTGATCTCCTGGATCTTCGCGTTCATGGCTTCACTGCGAGCGTTCGTGTACGGCCGCTTGGTATAGGCAAGAATGCCGTACAGGTAACGCTTCATCATCTGGGCGGCCTTCCTCACCGCGGGAAGACGGCTTCGCACCGCCCAGCCGTACCAGCGCTGAAAGAACCGCAGCGCAGCACTGGGCATGCGGTACTTCCAGAGCGAAACGATGGCTTCCTTAATGGCCCACGCCCGTCCGACTTTCAGACCGGATCTCTGGAGTTGCGCAATCCGGTTTAGCATGGCTCGCGTGCGCGTTTTCCGCCCGCGCAGCCAGAGAAAGCGCGTACCTTTCAACTGCTGGCTTCGTTTGTCGTCCGTACGGTTAAGCTCGCGTTGCTCGACACGACGGACGACTTCCACGGCTGCGTTCAGGTGAGCCATCACGTGGTAGCGATCGAACACGATCTTCGATATGCCGTCCGGTACGTGTTTCCGCGTGGCCGCGATATACGGATCCCACATGTCCATCACAATCGCATGCAGAGTAGTCAGCGCTGTGGGCGAAAGACTTTCCCAGTACGCCGCCAAAGTGGCTTCGCGGCGGTGATCGCCCACCCACAGCACGCGGTTCCGCTCGAGATCATTGATCACCGTTACGTACTCGTGCCGCTTCTGAAAGCTCGTCTCGTCCACGCCGATGACTCGCACCGGTTCTTCGGTGCGCCGCGCCAGACCGCGCTCGACCGCACGGCGCTGAATCCCGGCAGCCTCGTCCCAGCTGAGTCCCAGCAGCTCGGCCGTCTCAGCCAGACTGCAATCTCGCAGCACCCGCAATGCCCACGCTTCAAACAACGCCGTGAATCGGCTCCGTTCTTCCGCCCATGGCACGCGCACCTGTCTCACCTTATGCGTCGCGCACAGCACGCGCGGGATTCGACTCAACAGAATCGTCTGATACTGGCACGTATCCAGGTGCCGCCAGCGGCGCTCCTCCGCCTGGTCATAACGGGGTGCCGGCTGTTCACACTCCGGGCAGCGCAGCACCGCCCCAGAAGCCGCATCAACCCGAACCCAGACTTCCTGCTCTTTCGGCCGCAACTCCACACCCACGACTTGCCACGGCTCCGCCAAGCCGAGAATGGTCTGATACAGTGTCTTGTCGTCCATGAACCCCTCCTCGAAGTGAGGAGTTCATCCTATAATCACCCACTCGATTCCCGGAAGAGCCCTTTTTCTTTCTTGCTTTTTCTTCGTGGACTTCGTGTTTCTTTGTCGACTTCGTGTAAAAACGATGGATTTTTTCACCGTGTTACTCTCCGTTAACCCTGTGCAGCTCTGCGTGAAACAACGCAAGGCCTACCGAGGATGCGGAGCCAATGTCTGATTCCAATTCAAAGCATTGTATTTCTTCAGGATTTCCAGCGTACGATCAATAGGCAGAGCCTGAATCGTCCAACCGCGATATCCCTTCACTGTCACTGCACGAAACAGCGAGTTGTAAATCGCTTCCTCAATTGCTTCCGCAACGCCCTGAAACAAAGTCGACATTGCGTCGTTCGGTAGATCAGCAATTGTGCGTGGCGCGGTGTCGAGACTACGGCGCACCTGTGTTGCCGTCGAGAATGCGATCACGTAATCGCCGGAGCCGTTGCTCATGCTCGAGCCTGTGCGCGCCAGGCCCGTCAGTGCGCGTGCAGCGAGCCGGTCGAGGTTGCGCGAATCGAGCGGGGCATCGGTTGCGACGATCATCATGATGCTGCCATCGCCTTTTTCGACTTCGCGCTGGAATGCGTACTGGTTCAACTCGCGTCCAACCGGCGCGCCATTCACTGTCAATACGCCGCCGTAATTCGACTGCACCAGCACACCGACGGTATAGCCACCGGATGCCTGCGGCAGTTTTCGTGAGCTCGTGCCGATGCCACCTTTCCACCCGAATGCGACAGTGCCCGCCCCCGCGCCGACAGCACCCTCCTCGACTGCACCGCTGCTCGCGCTTTCGAGTGCGTGTACCACGTGCTCCGGCTTGATCGGTCGCGCACGAATGTCGTTCAACCCGCCATCATTCGTTTCGCCGACCACCGGATTGATTGACCGCACGTTCTGCATCTCGGGCTGACGGAGCAGCCAGTCCACCATCGCATCCGCAGCGCGCCACACGCACAATGTGCATGTCAGCAGGATCGGCGTTTCCAGCTCGCCAAGCTCGCGCAGCTGCGTCACGCCGGTCAGCTTCCCGAATCCATTACCCACGTGCAGCGCTGCCGGCACGCGCTCGCGGAAAGTATTTCCGCCATGCGGCACGATCGCAGTGACGCCGGTGTGAATGGAATCGCCTTCAATGACCGTCGTCTGGCCGACTTTAACGCCAGCTACATCCGTGATCGCATTCAGTGCGCCCGTCGGCAGAATACCGACGATGACGCCCGCATCGCGGGCACGCGGCCTGTCATTCCTGTCTTGTGCCATGGTCGGCGCCGTGACGCAGGTGAACGCGCATGCGAGTATCGCAATGCGTGTGAGCATACGCTCCGGTAGTTGCACCATGTGAGTGATGGGAACGCGCATTGGACAAATGGAATCCAGAGCGCGCCGCTCCGTTTCCTCCGTTCGCATCCACACGGGTGTGCTTTCGCGCACCAGCAGCGCGCGGTCGAGCGAGCGCGATGCGCCCACAACGAATGTCCACGGCTCTTCCCACGAACTGTATGCCGCACCCGTATCTGAATGTGCGAGCGAGCACAACCCGCAGCTCACGCAGCGCATCATGCGCGGGAACTCGCTGCGCGCATCCGCGGGCAGCGGCACGTAGCCTTCCGGCTCTACTGCATTCCGAAAACGTTCGCCGGAGCGGCCGCGCGCGAAATATCTGAACGGCAAAGCGAGCATGTGAACATTGAAACGGAACGCCAGGTTCAGCCACGCGAGCAGACGGTTCATGCAGCCTCTGCTGCGCGCTCGCCGGCTGACCAGCCATCTGCGCTCGCACTCCCGAGACTCATTGCGTCTGCCCCCGCGCGAATCGAGCCCGCGACGATCACATTGTCGTAGAATACATCGCCAAAACGATCGAGCGGATTGCCGCTTTCATTGCAACGCACGCCAGCTTCGAGCAATGGCTGCGATGCCGTGCGCTCCATTGTGACGACGAGCTGCGTTGCAACATCGAACACATCACCCAGGTGCTCGATCCACACCGGACAGCCGAGTGCAGCTTCGCGCATTGCAGGATCTGCTTCGAGTCCACCGCCCGCGTATTTGCCGGAAGCGAGCACAATGTGTCGCGCGCTGATTGAATCGAACGATGAGGAAAATGCCGCTGTGCCATCGCCTGTGGAAACAAAACGAACTGAACTGACTGTGCGTCCGGCAACAACCGCTTCAACAGCGCGCGCATTGATGACGCGGACACCGGCGCGCTCGAGTGTCATCAGCAGTGCGCGATCGAGACGCCAACCCGGGAGTGACGGCGGCACACCGAGTGCCTCGCCGACCGCGATGCCATCGCCTTCAAACAACTCGGTGATCAATCTGGACTCCGAGCTGGTACCGAACACGGCGGGCACAACGATTCGTGGGGCATGTTCTCGCGCGGCAATAGCGCGCAGCGCATCCGCAACTGCGCGTGCCATGGATGCATCGGTATCGATGACCCGTGCCAGTGACACCGGCGACCAGCCCGCAGCAGGCGTACCCGGAATCGACATTACCGTCGACCGGAGATCCGCCGCCCCGCCGCTCCACATGCGGGCGAGCGCGCGCGCGTGAAAACCGGGCAGCCCTGCAATCCCGCACACGAGCGTGTCCCCATCGAGCTGCGCAGCAGACTGCGGTACGGCGGCAAGCTCGCAGGTAATCGTATGACCATTGGGGTGCGGCAGCGGTGCGGATACGTCCCGGAAATCATAACCAACGCTGGCAAGGGCGTCTCTGAGCGGAGGGTGGAGTGAACCGAGCCAGGCGCCAGTGCCCAGCGCGGTCACTCCGGGCGCAGGCCGGACCAGCGTCACGGAGCGCCGCGCGGATGCGGCCAGAGCCGCGGCCACACCAGCGGCACCACCGCCAATTACAAGGACATCGCAGGCTTCGGGCACGCTGGCCAGAATAGCGCCGCAAGGCCAACCGCGCCAAACAATTCCGGCGATCCTCCCCAAGATCCATCCCCGCATGGACTTGGCGGGGACGGGATTGTTCACGATATTACCGCCTGGGAATTCCCCCGACTGGAGATCCGATGCGCGCTGACGCGCTCGCCGCACAGCCTTTCGCTGCGGCCACCACAGGTAGTGCCAGCGCGCCACTGACGCGCTTCCGCCGTCTCGCAACCACCGCCGCGTTCTTCGCCTACGGCCTCATCGTCTTTGGCGGCATTGTCCGCATCACCGGCTCGGGGCTCGGTTGCGGAGACGACTGGCCGCGCTGCCACGGCGAATGGATTCCGCCGTTCACGCTGGCCACCGTCATCGAGTACACCCACCGAATGCTCGCGCTCGGACTGTCGACACTCGTCGTCGTCATATTCGCATACGCACTGAAACACCGCCGCACACCCGGCTTCGCAGGACCTGGACGCCTCGTACGCGTCGCCACACTCGGCCTCGTACTGCTCGCCATTCAGGTCGTGCTCGGTGGCATCACCGTCATGCTCAACCTCTCATCGAACACAACGGTGCTGCACCTCGGCACAGCAATGGGAATCGTTGCGACATTCACAGTCGCAGCAATGCGCGCAGGCGGTTTCGGCGCTGCCAAATTGTTATTGGAAACGCCAATCGATCCACACACCGCGGGCAAGCTGCGCAGGGCTTCGATGACCGCTGCGATTCTCGGACTCGTTGTCATTCTGATGGGCGCCCTCACGGCGAATACGAGCGCACCGGCAACTGGCGGACCATCTGCCGCTGCACTTGCATGTCAGGGATTTCCACTCTGTAATGGGCAGATCATGCCTGCAGGAAACAGCCTCGTCCACATCCATTGGACGCACAGAGTACTCGCATTCCTGTTGTTCTTCCACGTGTTGGCGGCAACGACCGCGAGCTGGCGGCGGAATGTGCCCGCAAAGGTTTCGCGCGCCGCGACAGTTTCATTGGCGCTGGTCGTCGCTCAACTCGCCGTTGCAGCGATAATGGTGCTCTTCTTCCTGCCGCCCGAAGCGCGCGCGCTTCACTTGCTGGTCGGGACAGGTCTCTGGATGGCACTCGTCGTGTGGGTCGCGCGGGCCCGCCTCGTGCCGATAGTGGTGTGATTCTCAGCTCTCAACCCTTGACCATTACCAGTGTCCGTGATAGGCTCCGCGCCGTGAGCGCGATGTCTTCGACGGGGCGTGAAGAGGAGCAATGTCGGTTCGCAGCAACGAGTTGATTCGAACATGCAGAAACTTCGCGGTCTATGCCGCGGTGTCATTGCTGGTCGCCTGCCGCGGGAATCATCCGCAGACGACATTTCATCCTGTCACTGAATATGGCCGTCAGCTGAATGCGCTTTTCGAGAACACTTTCATCTGGACGATGATTGTTCTCGCAGTGGTTTGGATTGTTATGCTCATTATTATTGTGCGTTTCCGTGAGAAGCCGGGCTCACCTCGGCCCAAGCCAATACACGGCAGCACGAAGCTCGAGATTGCGTGGACAATCGGTCCTGCGCTGATCGTCGGCTTTATTGCCATACCTACGATTCGCGGAATCTTCGAGACGCAGGCAAAGGCGCCGCCGAATGCATTGATTGTCGAAGTGATCGGCCATCAGTGGTGGTGGGAGTTCCGCTATCCCGAGTACGGGATTACGACGGCGAACGAGTTGCATCTGCCAACGGGCCGTCCGGTGGACCTGACGATGTGGTCTGCGGACGTTGTCCACAGCTTCTGGATTCCGCGCCTCGGCGGTAAGCGCGATGTGAATCCGCAGCCAGTGCGTACGCCGGAGAGATTGAAGCAGTGGGGCCCGAAAGTGAACCACATTGTTTTCACACCGGAGCAGGTTGGTGATTATCCGGGACAGTGTGCAGAGTTTTGCGGCGAGTCGCATGCGATCATGCGCGTGCGCGGCGAAGTCGATACGCCGGCGAACTTCGCGTTGTGGGTCTCGCGCATGAAAAACGTAGCGCCGACGAAGGCGCCCGATGTCTCGGAAGCGCAAGAACAGACGGCGGCGCAGGCCGTGATCGCAGGACAGCAGCAGCAACCTGCGGCGCCGACGGCTGCGTCCGCGGTCGCTGGATCGCTCGAGGCGCAAGGCAAGCAGATCTTCACGACACGCATGTGTGTTGCGTGTCATACGGTGGTGGGCACGACCGCGATGGGGCAGCTGGGTCCGAACCTCACGCTCCTGGGCAGCCGCCGTTTCATTGGTGCGGGTGCGATTCCGCTGACCGTGGAGAATCTGGCGAAGTGGATCACACATCCATCGGCAGTGAAGCCGGGCGCGCGGATGCCTGGGATTCATGATCCGGCAGCAGGTATGCCGGCGACGGGTTTGACGGATCAGGAAGTGCAGGCGGTGGCGGCGTATCTGGCAAGCTTGAAGTGATAAAGGGCGAATAGGAATGTCTACAGCAGAACTGAACGTTCAGAATTCGGCGGAAGCGCGCAGCACCTATCCAACTGGGCTGTGGAGTTGGATCGCGACCATCGATCACAAGCGGATCGGCATTCTGTACGCGATGACGTCCCTTGTATTCCTCGTGCTGGGCGGTCTGGAAGCGTTGATGGTGCGCATTCAGCTGGCGCACGCGGATGCGCACTTCATCAGCGCCGAAATGTACAACCAGTTCTTTACCATGCACGGCATCACGATGGTATTCCTCATGGGAATGCCGATCGCCGTTGCAATGTTCAATTATATCGTGCCACTGCAGATCGGCGCGCGTGACGTTGCATTCCCGAGACTGAACGCGCTCTCGTACTGGATCTTCCTGTTCGGCGGCCTTCTGCTGTATTCCAGCTTCCTGATCGGCGCCGCGCCGGATGGCGGCTGGTTCGGCTACGCGCCACTCACGGAAAAGCAGTTCAGCCAGGGGCCGAACCAGGACTTCTATTCGCTCGGTCTGCAGGTCCTCGGTATCGCGTCGATCATGGGTGGCGTCAACTTCGTCACGACGATCATCAACATGCGCGCGCCCGGCATGAAGCTCATGCGTATGCCGCTGTTCACGTGGATGGCATTAATCACGAGCTTCCTGCTGATCACGGCCCTTCCGGTTCTTGCAGTCGCGCTGTTTTTCCTCACGTTCGATCGTCAATGGGGCACGAACTTCTACCAGACCGCAGCCGGCGGCGACCCGATTCTCTGGCAGCATCTGTTCTGGATGTTCGGACACCCGGAAGTCTACATCCTGATCCTGCCGGTATTCGGCGTCGTGTC
>JBBQYT010000090.1:0-7437 GCA_038208385.1 Longimicrobiales bacterium
CACCGGTCTATGCGCCAACGACAACACGCGATTTCAAAATGACGTTCGTCGATATCGTCGGGCATTGTGGTTTTGACTGCTGACGCATGCGTGACGTGCGGAGGGGCGCTCGTCGATGGCAGCTGTCCAGCGTGTGACCGCAACGTGCGGTGGGGCATCGTGCATCGCGAGATCATGCAGCTCGCGGCTCTCATCTTGATTGCGGCGGCGAGCTTCTCCTTCACGCGTCTGGCCGCCGGCTCGAATCGGCGCATGCACACGCGTGATGCGGCGACATCATACGAAGCTGGCCAACGCGCGCTTCGCGCGGGCAATGCACCGCTGGCGGTAACTACACTGCGACGCGCTACCTCCACTGAGCGTGAGAATCGCCAGTACCAGCTTGCTCTGGCAACTGCGCTTGCTGCCGCCGGAGAGTTCAGCGCTGAACGCCAGGTACTCGTGAGCCTGCGGAATGAAACGCCGGAGGATCCCGAGGTCAATGTCAGACTCGCGCGCGCCGAAGTGCGGAACGGCAACCTCCTCCCGGCGGTGCGATACTATCAGAATGCGCTGTATGGTTTCTGGCCCGACGGACAGATGAACGCACGTCGCGCACTCCGGGCAGAGCTCATCGCCTATCTGCTGGGCGCCGGCCAGCAGGGTCGCGCCCTATCCGAATTGCTGCTGCTCGCTGCCGACCTGCCCAACACGGCTGCATCTCACAATCAGCTCGGTGGACTGTTTCTGCGCGCCGGCGATGCGCGTCGCTCGCTGGCGCAGTTCAGGTCGGCGCTGCGTCTTGCTCCGAGTGACACCGTCGCTTTTGCAGGCGCGGGAGCGGCTTCTTTTGAGCTCGGCCAGTACGCTCAAGCACTCGCTTATCTGCGCAATTCCGCACATCTATCGCCCGAGCTCAGAGAGCAAAGCGCCATTGCGCAGCTCATTCTGGCGAATGATCCCCTGGCAAGACATCTGTCGGCACAGGAACGAGCGCGGCGCGTGAGTACGGACCTGAGCCGTGCAACGCAACGTCTCAGTGGCTGTATGGCGATGCAAAATGCATTCGGACGACCTGCCGGTGAATTGGATAACCTGCAAGCGGACATCAACGCAATTACGCCGCGTGCAGCGGCGCGCGCGATTCAGCACTCGCCGGAGCTGACCGAAGCTGCAGTCGATTTAATCTTTCGAGTGGAAACGGCAACGAGTCAGAGCTGTCCCGGCGCAACGCCCTTCGATCGAGCGCTACTGCTGATCGGTAAACAATACGGATCCCAATCACAGTGAGCGCTCCCCCCAAACTTCCCGTAGCCCAGCAGATCAGACTGCGCGAAGAGCAGCTGTTCCTCGCACTGACAATTGTCATCGGTGTGCTGGCAGGTTTGTCGGCAGTGGTCTTTTCACTCTCGATCGATCGCATGACGCACGTGTTTTTCGGACTTGCGCCGTCTCATCTGCGCCTTTTTCTCGTGCCTGTTATCATCAGCCTCGTCACAGGAATTCTGCTCGCCAAGGTCTTCCCTAACGTGCGCGGCAGCGGAATCCCGCAGACTGAAACCGCGTATCACCTGCAAGGCGGGCGAATCCCGTGGCAAGTGCCGATCGGCAAGTTTTTGACCGGCGTCTTGTGTATCGGCTCGGGACACTCACTGGGACGCGAAGGTCCGTCCGTCCAGATCGGCGCCGGACTCGCATCGGTAATCGGCCGGTGGCTGCACCTGCCGCCGGCGCGCGTGAAAGAGCTCGTCCCTGTGGGCGCTGCCGCTGCGCTGTCTGCAGCGTTCAACACGCCGATTGCCGCCGTGCTGTTCGCGCTCGAGGAAATCATTGGCGACTTGAATGCAACGCTGCTCGGATCAACCGTCATTGCGTCGGTGACATCCGTAATCGTTGCACGATCAATTCTCGGAAACGAGCCATTGTTTCACGTCCCCGCATATCACCTCGAGCATCCGGCCGAGCTCGTAGCCTATGTGCTCCTCGGTCTGGCGGGCGGAATCATTTCGGTCGTGTTCTGCAAGGGACTGCTCGGAGTACGCGTACTCTTCAAGCGCATGCCGCAATCGACGCTTTGGTTTCAGCCTGCGATTGGCGGCGTCGCGATCGGCGCACTGCTGCTGACCGCGCCACAGGTCATGGGTGTCGGCTATGAATACGTCAACCAGGCATTGAACGGTGGTCTCGTATTCAACACTCTCCTATTTCTGTGCCTCTTCAAGATCGCGGCGACGATCATCTCGTATTCATCCGGCAATGCTGGCGGAATCTTCGCGCCGACGCTGTTCATCGGCGCAATGGCCGGTGGCGCACTGGGTACACTCGTGCATCGTTACGCTCCTTTCCCGACAGGCGACCCTGCTGCATACGCGCTTGTCGGCATGGGAACCCTGTTTGCAGGCATCATCCGCGCACCTATGACTTCCGTGTTCATGATCTTCGAGATCACGCAGGACTATCAGATTCTGGTTCCGTTGATGGTTGCCAACATGCTGAGTTTCGCGATATCGAAGCGTTATCAACCGCTGCCGGTTTATCATGCGCTTCTGCAACAGGACGGCGTGCACCTGCCAGCTGCGATCTCGCACGGCGTGTCATCCGGCTGGACAGCAAACGACGTGATGAATACCGAGGCGATATTCCTGCCCGCGGACGCCTCGATCGCGAGCGCGTGGGAGTCTGCACAGCGCGAAGGATGGACAGCAAGACTCGTGGGTACGCGCGACCGGATTGACGGCCTCGTGACTGCTTCCGCAGTGCGCGCGGCAATTGAATCAGGAACTACCGATGAACCGATCGAGAGCCTGGTCGGCGAAGAGACGGTGCATGTGCATCCCGATCACAGCACCGACGTCGTTCTCCAACGCCTCGCCGAAAGTAATGGATTGCTGCCAGTAGTCAGCCGCAATGCAGCCACACGACTCGAAGGTGTGATCACCATGGATTCCGTCATTGCTGCTTTTGGTAGTAGAAGGCGGGCCGGAAGAGCGGGACTTCTCGAGCACGGTGCTGGGATTGGACCCGGCGCAGTGGAGGGGGCGGGTGACAAGCCTACAGTAGCGTTCCGCGCAGGATCACGTAGGCCACGCTGAAGTAGATGATGATGCCGGTGACATCGACCATCGTTGCGACGAATGGCGCAGATGCGCTGGCAGGGTCGAAGCCGAGGCGTCTCAAAAGAAATGGCAGCATCGATCCGGCGAGCGATCCGAACGTGACGACACCAATCAGCGAGCATGAAATCGTAGCGGCTACGAGGATGAAGTGCGTCCCGTAATCGTAAAACCCGAGCTTCTGCCAGAGCAGGATCCTCAACAATCCGACAATTCCGAGCAGCACACCGAGTGCAAGTCCTGTAGGCAGCTCGCGCATAGCGACGCGCCACCAGTCGCGCAGCGTAACTTCGCGCAGCGCCATCGCACGAATGATGAGCGAGGTTGCCTGTGAGCCGGAGTTCCCGCCCGAGCTGATGATCAACGGGATGAACAACGCGAGCACGACGGCTTTGCTGATCTCATGCTCGAAGTATCCCATTGCCGTTGCGGTGAGCATCTCACCGAGAAAAAGCGCGGAGAGCCAGCCACCGCGCTTTTTGATCATCGACCAGAAGCTGATCTGCATGTACGGCGCATCGAGCGCCTCCATACCACCGAATTTCTGAACGTCCTCAGTCAATTCCTCGAGCAGTGTGTCGATCACATCGTCGACAGTGACGATCCCCATCACATGCTTTTTTTCATCGACTACGGGAATTGCAAGCAGGTTGTATTTCGAGATCAGGCGCGCTGCATCTTCGCGGTCGACGAGTGGGCCTACGGAAAGTGGGTCGCGCTGGTCGCCGACGAGTGCTACGATCTGGGAACGCTCTGCCTGGATCAGCTCGCGCAGCGAAACCACGTGCATGAGCCCGCCGGCGTCGTCCAGCACGAAGATGGCATACACGGTTTCCTTTGCGCGGCCAACACGATTGATGTAGCGGAGGGATTCATCGACCGTCCAGCGCGCGGGCACTCCCACAAATTCCGTCGTCATGATGCCTCCCGCCGTGTTGGGCGGGTACTGCAGCAGGAACGTGAGAACTTCGCGCGTCGGCTGATCGAGGGTCTTGATCAGGCGTGCGCGCTCGACCTTGCCGAGCTGGCGGAAGATCTCCGCCTGCTGGTCGGCGGACATTGCCTCGATGAGCGTGCTCGCAACAGCCGTGTCCATGGTCTCGAACAGCTCTGCACGTCGATCGAGCTCCGGCTGGTCGAGCACCTGCACTGCAACATCGAACGGAAGCGCACTGATGACTTTCCCGGCAGCTTCCGGCGGCAATCGATTCAGTGTATCGGCGAGGTCGGCGCTCTGAATGCCGGCGACGGTTTCGGCCAGCTCGGCGGGATCGCCGGCCAGGAGGTATAGCAGGTCCGGCGTGGGGAGGACGCTGGTCATCTGTTCCATGATCACCCGTTTGTCAGCCGCCCCATCCCGTCAGCCAGTGGAAGAGCAGCAGAAAGAGTCCGAAAGCAATGCGATACCACGCGAACACAGTGAAGTCGTGACGCGAGACATACGAGATGAATTTGCGAATGATGAACAGCGCCGAGATGAATGCGACGACGAATCCAACAGCGAACACCGGCACATCCGCAGCACTCAGAATACCGCGACTCTTGTAGAGATCGTACAACGTTGCAGCGAACATCACGGGAATCGCAAGAAAAAACGAGAACTCCGTCGCCGCGAGGCGAGACAGTCCAAGCGAAAGTCCGCCCATGATCGTGGCACCTGAGCGCGATACGCCGGGAATCAGCGCGAGTACCTGTGCGATGCCGACACCAAGCGCCGTCACGGGGCGGATGTTGTCGACGTCATCGGCAGGGACAGGATTCGTTTCAGAAGGCCTGGGTGTCTCGATCACCTGCGCGGTCGGCAGCATACGCTCGATCACCAGGATTACGATGCCGCCAACCACGAGCGCGACCGCCACGACGACCGGATGAAACAGCTTTTCCTTGATCCAGTCGTGCAGCGCCAGGCCCACAATCGCCGCAGGCAAAAATGCAATGAACAGGTTCAGGATCAGACGACGCGATTTTTCTTCGTGCGGTGCGGTCTTCAGGACGCCGATGATCTTGACCCGGTACAGCCACACGACGGCGAGGATGGCGCCGAGCTGGATGAAAACCTCGAATGTCTTGGCGCTTGCGCCGGTAAACCCAAGCCAGTCTTCGGCCAGAATGAGGTGGCCGGTTGAGGATACGGGGATGAATTCCGTGGCGCCTTCGACGAGGCCCAGAATGACACCCTTGAACAATTGGATCAAATCCATCCGGATCTCCTCAAAGGAAGCGGCTTCAATGGGCCTAGATTTATCTCACCCTGGACCCCCTGTCTACGACTGGTCCCACGGGCCTTTGCAACGGTCGAGCCGAACCAATACTGTAGCGAAGCGGGCACCTCCAGCCTAATGATTGGCATTGTGTATGCGCAGCGTCAGCTGCCATGAGAAAGGGAGGGCACCATGTGGACTTCACGTTCAATGCTCCTCGGTGCAGGTCTGTTTTTGGTGGTTGCTGGTGTAGCGCAGGCTCAAACGCGTGAGGTGACGGGCAGGATCATGATTCAAGGCTCGCAGCAGCCGCTGGTTGGCGCAGCGATTTCGATTGCGGGCGCCCGGGCCGGCACGTGCACGGGTCTCGACGGCATGTTTGCGGTGCAAGTGCCCCGGAACGAAGAGGTTACGCTTCAGATTTCGGTACCGGGATGGACGGGTGAGGCAGTGGTACCGCCGAGCCAGAGTGAAGTGACGCTTCAGCTGGAGCGGGGTGTGATCGAGCTGGACACGATGGTGGTGAAGAGCTTGATCGACAGGAACTCGGGCAACTCGATCGGCAGGCTGAGCGGCGAAGACCTGAACAAGGTCCCGGCGCAGACTGTCGAGACCGCGATGCAGGGTAAGGTTGCGGGTGCCTCGATTCGCACGAATTCGGGTGCGCCGGGCGGCGGATCGCAGATAAACTTCCGCGGCTTGAATTCGATCCTGCTGCCAAGTGACCCGGTAATCGTTGTCGATGGTGTCGTGATCAGCAACGTGTCGATCCCGAACGGTACGCACTACATCACGAAGGTCAGTGCGGACAACACCAATGCGGTGAATCGCCTTGCGGACCTTAATCCGAACGACATCGATCACATCGAGATCCTGCGCGGCCCGTCAGCATCGGCGATTTACGGCCCGCACGCAGGGAATGGCGTTGTGGTGATTACGACGAAGCACGGGCGTTCAAGCTCGGCAGCAGAAGTTGCGTCGACTACTGTGACGTGCGCCTACCACAGATAACGTGGCGCGTGGCGCGTGGCTCGTGGCTCGTGGCTCGTGTCTCGTGTCTCGTGTCTCGGTTTAAGCCACGAGGCACGAGACACAAGCCACGAAAACTCAAGCGCTTCGAAACACGCGGCCTAAAGGGCTGACACCAACGTGTAGTGCCGCTTCGCTGTCGCAGCGATCGAAAGGCCTGTCATACCCATGGCGGGCATGTCCATTGTTCCCTTCATGTCGCCCGCCTCGGAGCGTTCTACTGCTATGCGACGCTGCGCGTCGAACAGCGTCGTGAGCTGCGAATTTCCCGCCAGTTTTTGTGCGATCTCGACGCCTTGCGTCGTGCCGGCGATTTCGAGGTTATTGGCGGATGTCGATCGTATGACCTGGAGTGTGCGTCCGTCGACTGTCGTATCGCTTGCATAGGTCGAGGTTACGACACTCGTGATCTTCGATGAGATGCCTTCGCGCGCGTCCGTCGCGGTCACGGTGTCGACCCATGACTCGCCCTTCATGACGGAGCGTCCTGGCAGGCGCGCGATCATTGCGCGAAAGATCGTCTCGGCGCTTCCAACCTGCGCCATCCTCGATGAGACGGTGGCCTTCTGAACGACGTTCACGGACCCGCGCTTGTCGATGCTGAGTACCGATGCCGACGAGATGTCCGCCCTGGTCACCGAGATCGTCGGTCCCATGCTGTTTTTCACTTCGCCGCCGAACTCGGTGAACTGTGCCGTGATGCGTGTGCTGTCGCCGCTCGGCGCAAAGGCGAGTGTTGCGGTTCCATTCATCCCGATGGTGATGTCGATTGTGCCTGCCGGGCCAGCCTGCACGGAGATCTTCGTGCTGTCGTTTGTGCGATAGGTCGCTGTGATGGGTGCCTGCGGTCCCCATGTCAGGAGTGTCCCCGCGGGAGCCACTACACGCGGTGCAGCTGTCGGAGCAGCTGGTGCGCTGCCACCCGCCGTTGCGCACGCGGTGCATGCGATGACCGATGCGAGTGCGGCGCCCATAGTCGCTCTATTCATTCGTCTCTCCCTGTTGTGCGTTGCCATCATGAGTCGCCTTCAGGCTGATGTTCTGGACGTTGAGTGCTTCATAAAGTCGCACGTTGTCGAACAGCATCGCGGCGCGTGCGCCGAGCTCGAGAGCCA
>JBBQYT010000091.1:0-7357 GCA_038208385.1 Longimicrobiales bacterium
CGTTCGCGCTGTATCTCTCGCTCTGCACGCTCGCGGGCAATCTCGCAGGCGTGTCCTCGGGCACGGTGCCGCCGGCGTTTCGGAGATACGACCATAACGACTTGCGGAGCACGTTCGATCCCGTCCTCGAGTTTTGCGACCGCATGCTCGAGCGCGTGCACGAATCGTATTCAGTGCTGACGTTCCATTTCGAGGAAGACAGCTTCAAGCTCGGACTGCAGCCGGAGTGGGCGGCCGGCAACACGCTCGTGGTTGGTGCGGTCGCGCGCCGCGGCATGAGCGAAGCCGATGTGGCAACGTGGTTCGAAGCTGCACGCATCGGATCCGAATCCGTGATGCCATCGATTCGCGAACGACGCATTCGCGGCGCGCAGCGCACCCGCATCGATGCAGCCGATGAGCTCGGGCTCGTACCGAGCGCCGGCGTGTTGTTGTTCAGGGTGCAGGCCGACCCTGACATCATCCAGCCGGGCGGCACACTCGTAATTGCACATCCTGCGGAGCACACCGGTGTTGCGCGGCCCGCAGAGTTGATCCTGTACGCCGGGACGGGCGCCTGAAGATGGCAGCAACAGAATCAGAATCGTTTGTAGTTCTTCGCTTCCGCGAGTTTTATGCGGATGTGATTCGCGTTCGGAAGGCCGTGCTTGCCGATCCGTGGGGCATTTCTGCGCCACAGGTCGATGAGACGGCCCGTCGGCAGGCGCGCGCAGCAGCAGCGCGCACTGTTAGCGAGCGCTTCCGCGAGCTGCTCGAGCGCCAGGCCGCGGACGCTGGACGCGAAGGCGGTGATTTCGGATCGCGCACGTATGTGGAAGCGCAGTACGTGATGGCGGGTCTGGCCGACGAGATATTCCTGAACCTGGACTGGGAAGGCCGCGAAGCGTGGTCGGACAATCTGCTCGAGACCCAGCTCTTCGGCACGCACCTCGCCGGTGAGGTGCTGTTCGAGCGACTCGAAAAGTTGTTACGCGAGCGCGACGATCTTTATCGCGACCTCGCGCAGGTGTATCTGCTTGCGCTCTCGCTCGGATTCAGTGGCAAGCTGCGCGGGAAACCGGATGCAGCACGACAGCTCAGGGAGTACCGCTCAAAACTCCTTGCCTTCGTATCACGCGGCCGTGGCTCGATTCTGAAGGATGACCGGCACCTCTTCCCACAAAGCTACACACACACACTGACGCCGACCGAAGGCCGCAAGCTGCCACATCTGAACCGCTGGACGGCACTGCTCGCGGCCGTATGCCTCATGTATCTGATCATCGCGCAATTCGTCTGGAAGAGCGCGACGTCCGACCTGGGGTCGATGAGCAGTCAGATCGCGGGAGCGCACATGGCCGCCACGGCCACCACAGGTCACAAGACCGACGCGAAGCCGGGCGAGGCGCCGAAGCAGGGCGATGCGTCGCAGCCTCCACAACGCACGGCCAAATGAGCGACATACTCCAGCGCCTCTCCGGCTCGCTGTTGTACGTGCTGATCGCGATCGGCGTGCTCGTCATCATCGTAGCCATCATCATCGTCATCGTGATCATGCGGTCAGCGCGCAAAGAGCCTGAAGGCGGCGCCGCTGGACTGGATGGTTTGCCGGCGATTCCCGGTGCGCCGCCCGAGCTTGCCGATGTTCTGCGGATGGCTGCTGCGGAAGGTAGCAAGCGCTGGAGCGGCACTGCGCTGAGCAATTCTTTCAAGCGCAGCATTGCTGCAATCAAGGCGTACGTGCCGGGCTCGGAATCGCGCTATCGGATTCCATGGGTCCTGATGCTGGGCGAGGCGGGTGCAGGGAAGAGCACGGTGTTGGAGAACGCCGGACTGCGGCGCGCGATCCAGACCGATCATGACAGCACGTCGCCCGTGAAGTGGTTTTTCTACGATCAGGGCGTCGTGCTCGATGTTGCCGGTGATGACCTGATCGTTGGCGACGACAATACGGTCGTGCCGGTACGGTCCTGGTCGAATGTGCTCCACCAGCTGCGGAAGTATCGCACGGAGCGGCCCATCGACGCGGTGATTCTCACGATTCCGGCGACGGACCTCGTCGGTGGCGATAAGAGGAGCGCCGCGCAGCTCGTGCAGATGTCGAGCGCTCTGTTCGAGCAGTTCAGGCTCGCGCAAAAGAAGCTCGGAATTCGCTTCCCGATCTACGTGCTCGTTACGAAATGCGATCGCCTGACGGGCTTCTACAGCTTCAGCAAAGAGCTGCCCGAGGCGCTGCGCGAAGACATTTTCGGCTGGTCGAGTCACTACTCGCTCGAGAGTGCGTTCGCGCCCGAGTGGGTGGATGAAGCCATCCAGTCGATTCACACCGAGCTCGTCCGCACGCAGGTCGAGGTTCTCGCCGAAAAGGATTCGCTCAAGGACAGCGACGGCGTTTTCAGATTCCCGCGCGAGTTCCGCACGCTCGGTGATCCGCTCCGCGTGATGCTGTCGGAAGTATTCAGAGAGAGCGCGTACCACGAGACGTTCTTTTTCCGTGGCGTCTACTTCACTGGTGACACGAGCGAAGTTGCAGAGCGCGAGCAGACGATGCTGGCAGCGGGCGCCGACACGTCGACGGCACCCACGGGCATGCGCCAGCCCTCGTTCATCAAGCAGCTGCTCGAGCGGAAGGTCTTTCCAGAAGCAGGCCTCGCGGTGCCGGTGCGGCGCACACTGCTCGCGCGCAACCGCGCCGTGTTTGCAATGCAGGTCGCAATGCTGTGCATCGTACTGATTGGCGGCGCAGGGATGATGTGGGCGCACCGTCGCATCACAGCGCAGTCGGAACCGCTGATCCAGATCCTCAGCTCGATATCCGATGACTTGAACAGCATGGCGGACTCGAGGCCGGGGCACGCAAATGTGACGTCGGGGCAGATGAATCCGGTCGTGAACATGCTCACGAAGATGTCCAACATAAGCACCGGGCGTATCTGGTCGGTCTTCCTGCCCGCATCGTGGGTCAGCGATCTCAATGGCGAGCTCGCGCAGAGCCTCGCGCTCGCATTCGAGCGCGTCATTCTGCCCGACATGCGGCAGTCGCTCATCGAGCGCGCACACACGCTTCTCGCCCAGCCCGTCACCACCGTGAGCTTCGATGGATCGTCCGGCGATCTCGATGGCGATGCCGAGCGCCTCCGCTCGTTCCTCGCATCACTCTCCGAGCTCGGACGTAACATCGATAACTTCAACATCATGGCCGGCGAGGGTAATGCTGACGAGACGGACCTGCGCAGCATGATGGCGCTGGTGTCGTATCTCTACAATCAACAGCTCCCGCCGGCCTTCCTGAAGGATGCACAGCTGTATCTGGATGCGTTGACGCTGTCGCACGCACAAGAGATCGGCCCGTCCGATCTGCCGATGCTCGAAACGCAGTCTCTCGCGCACGCCGCGCTCGCGATCAACCAGGTGTATGACCGGCTGTTCATCACGCTCGACAGCGCCAACGAGCGGCTGAACGCAATCAGCAGCGAGCGCAACACGGGGCGTGCCAGCGTCGACAACTATCGGCGGTTAAGCGCAGAGATCGGACAGCTGCAATCCGTGTTCACCAAGTTCACGAAGTCCGAAAGCTATTGGCTGAATCCGACGGTCCCCGTGGGCGGCACCATTCGCGCTGCGCTCGATTCCGTGCCGCCAACACCCGCGCTCGGCGGCAAGAGCTTCGCGACACGCTTCGAGTCCACGTTCAACGACATCAAGCGCGACAAGCTGCAGCGCTATACACAGCACTTCACAATCGCGACGCAGGAGCGCGATGGCGCAAACGGCCACGGACCGAGTGATGCGTCCCTCGCGCTGTCGCCTGACGTAGTATCCCTGCAGAGCGCACTCGGTGAGCTGTTCAAGCAGAAGTTCATGCAGACCGATTCCGTGCAGCCGCTTCCGCCGCCGCAGAATCTCGGCCAGATTCCGGGCTGGGATGCCGGCCCGCTCGATGAAGCGCTCGCTGATTACACGCAGTACCAGCAGTTCACGGGAACGTCGCTGCAGAAGTTTCCGCCGCGCATGAAGGAAGTCGTACGCTTCGCAGCCGTCCGCCAGCTCGAGTCTGCAATGAACACCGCGGTATCGCGCGCGATCACCTATTTGCCGCGCGAAGATGGCTTCGGCATGCGCAGTGAAGAGCGTAACCTGCGCACGCGCGTGGCGAACTTTGCCCCTGCTGCAAAAAAGCTTACGCGGTTCCTCGAGATCTATGACGAGCTCGGACTGCGCGAATCGTTCAACGGCCTTGCATCAATTCTGACAACACAGACGACAGATCTGCTCCGCACGTCCGATCGCCTGCTGGACCAGGGCAGTCCCTACGTCGAAGTGAACGGCACATTCAACTGGTGGGATGGCAACGCCGCCGTTTCGCAGACTGCCTTCGGCGTCACCTCTGATGATGACCTCGCCGACTACCTGTCGCGTCAGCGCGAACGCATTCGCTTCGTCGCAAACACGTACGCAGCGCCGCTCCTCGGCGTCGCCGCAAGCCCGCTCCTTGCCGGCTACATTCGCGATGCTGCATCGCCACAGCAGCAGCAGGCCATCTCCAGGTGGCAGGGCATCGTGCAGGCCTTCGATCAGTACGACAACAAGGTGCCGCGCAACTCCATCGCAGCGCTCGAAGGATTTGTGCTCACCGAGATGAACGGCGTCACCGCTCCGTCGTGTGGCGGCGGCACCGGCGTGCGCGCGAGCACGAGCACGGGCGGCGACTACTTCACGCAGGCACGCAGCCACCTGCGCGCAGACCTGCTGAAGCGGTGCGACGATGTCACTCACGATCGCGCCGTCGCGTCTTACAGAAACGTCATAGACATCTTCCGCACGCGTCTCGCCGGCAAGTTCCCGTTCGCTGCACCAACCGAACAGACGAGCGCCGATCCCGATGACGTGCGCGAATTCTTCAAGGCGTACGATCGCTTCGTCAGACTCCGTGGCACGCGCTTCAGCGCAACGCTCACACCCGCGGCTGCAGACTTCATCACAAAGCTCGATCTGGCGCGCGCGTTCTTCTCGCCGCTGATGGACACGGATACCGTCGCCGCACCGATGTCGTGGGACGTGACCGCCACATTCCGAACCGAACGCGGCAGTGAAACCGGCGCAGAGCAGATCGCCGCTCAGTCCGTCGACCTCGGCAACCAGACGATCGACATGGGAACATCTGATCCCGGCAAAAGGATCAGCTGGCGTCCAGGCAATCCCGTGCGCGTCTCCCTCCGCTGGGCAACTGAGTCCGCTGCCCGTCCGATCGCCGACCCGGCATCGCGTAACGCGAGTGTCGATGGTAAGCGCGTATCGTTTACGTACAATGATCCATGGGGCCTCGTGCGACTGCTGGCCGATCACGTACGTCCGGAATATTCGTCGCGCGCGCCGCATACACTGTTGTTTACGGTTCCGACGGAGACGCAGTCAGTAAAGTCGAAGAGGGGCGAAACGTATGTTCCGGGGCGGCCTGCAAACGTCTATTTGCGCGTGCGTGTGTTTCAGCCCGTCACAAAAGCGGAGCTCGTATTGCCGCCGTTACCGACAATCGCTCCGACTGTTTCCACTTCGTTGCGCACGCGCACTCTTGAGGGCTTCAAGGACCTTGCGAATGCGCAACTTGGCGATCAAATTGTGGTTCTGCGGACTGTCCTGGGCGACGGATCTTCAACCACCATTGCAGCCGCCTTTACACCGACATCGCTGGGCAATCTTCATGAGGGCGCGGCCTGCGCGTTCTTCTGTCTGTTTTCGCTGCCGGCTTCCCCGCTACGAGTATGAAGACGCACGCAGAGCCCTTACTGCATGATGTGGACGCCCTTCTAGCGCCAATTTCGCAGAATCGTCCCGCCGGCGAGTCGCTTCGTTATGAAGTGACGTATGATCTCATCGTTGCTGCGCGCAGAGATGATGATCCGAACATTCCGCTTGGCATTTGGTCTCGAGAGCTGAAGACCGCGGACTGGCATCAGGTCGAAGCGTTGTGCACGGATGCGCTGAAGGAGCGCACGAAGGATCTGCAGATTGGTGCGTGGTTGTTGGAGGCGTGGTTGCAGCAGGGCGGATTTCATGGTGTGGCGGATGGTCTGCAGCTTTTGCGCACTATGACGGAGCGTTACTGGGAGAGTGTGCATCCGGAATTGGATCCGGAGGATGCGGAGATCCGGTGCGCACCGTTTTTCTGGATGAACGAAAAGCTTGCGTGGAAGTTGTACAGCATTGCGATTACGTCGCCGACGGCGGAGGAGATTTCGCCGTACCGTTGGGTTGACTGGCAGCAGTTGCAGTGGTTGGACAAGGCAAAGCACAACCAGGGGAATGGCAAGCAGAATACGCCGCCGCCCGCTCCGCTGATCACGCACGAATTGTTTGCGCGCAGTGTGGCGTTGACACCGGGCGAGTTTTTTGATAGTCGAATCAGGGATTTGCGTCGTGCATTGGAGCACACGTCGGCGCTGCAGGAGTTTCTCGACGAGCGGATGGGTCGGGATGCACCGAGTCTGGTTCGATTTCGTGAGGGACTGAGCACGCTGGCCGATTGGATGGTCGCGGTGTTGAGTGCCCGGGTGCCTGCACCGGTAGCGGCACCGGCGCCGGAGAAAAAGCAGGAGAGCACGACGGAGGAAGTTGGCGCCGCACCGCCGACGGCGACCGCCGCTGCTGCATCACCGCCGCTAGGCTCCGCGGCGCTGGCAACATCGGTTGCTTCGGTGACCGCGAGCAGGGATTCCGCATATCGCGCCCTGGGTGAGATTGCGGACTATCTGATGGAGATCGAGCCGCACAGTCCGACGCCGTTTCTAGTGCGTCGAGCAGCTGCCTGGGGCGAGTTGAGTCTGGGCGAGCTGATGCAGGAGGCGAACGATGCCGGTCTCGATATTGGCGGATTGTTTACATTCCTGGGGATCAACGAGGTTTGAGTTAATGCAGGACTTGCAGACGGTGGATTGTATACGCGCAGGTTGTACACAGTGGGACCCGCAGTGCCGATGTATCCCTGTCCCCGGACCGCAGTATCCGGGGCGAAAGACGCCGACCTCACGCTAGGAGAGTCACATGGCCGAAAGCACGCAGCATAAGCTGGATCGTGTCCGTCCCCCACGCGTACAGATCACGTACGATGTGGAGACAGGCGACGCGATCGTGAAAAAGGAGTTGCCGTACGTAGTGGGCATCATGGCGGATTTGTCCGGCAAGCCGGCGGATGCACTTCCGCAGGTGAAGGCACGCAAGTTCGTGGAGATCGATCGCGACAATTTCAATGATGTGCTGGCTGCAGCGAAGCCTCGCATCGCGTACCAGGTGGACAACAAGCTGACGGCTGATGACAGCAAGTTCAACGTCGAGCTGAAGTTCAACTCGATGGATGACTTCGAGCCGGTCGCGCTGGTGA
>JBBQYT010000092.1:0-7312 GCA_038208385.1 Longimicrobiales bacterium
GAGTGATTCGATGAGGCCGGTCTCTTCGCCACAGATGTAGGCGCCCGCGCCGAGGTGCAGCGTAATGTCGATCGCAGGTCCCTGCCCCATCACCTTCGGACCGGCGATGCCCGCCGTGTAAATCTCTTCGATTGCGCGTGCAACAATCTGCGCAGGCTCGAAAAACTCGCCGCGAATGTAGATGTAGACGTGCTGCGCCCGAATCGCATACGCGCCGATGAGCGCGCCCTCGAGCAATTGATGCGGTGTCCAGCGCATCAGCTCGCGATCCTTGAACGCGCCCGGCTCCGATTCGTCTGCATTGACGAGAAGGTAGTGCGTCTTCCCATCATCCTTCATGAAGCTCCACTTCACGCCGGTCGGAAAGCCCGCACCGCCGCGCCCGCGCAGTCCGCTCGCCTTCACTTCTTCGATGACCTGTTCCGGCGTCATCGACAGCGCTTTCTCGAGCGCGTTATATCCGCCGCGCCTTTTCCAGCCATCGAGCGTGCGCGCGGCAGGATCGCCAAATCCAGCGCTTACAACCGGCGTTTCACCGGGATGTGTATACGGATATGCCATCAGCTCGACGCCTCACTTCCATTGCCGCGTCCCCGTGTCGCCGTGTCGCCGTATCGCGTAACGTCTTCGCGCTCCGTGGAAATCCCCTCCGGCGAGGCGGCATTCGTACCGTGCCCGCTGCGCAATGAATTCAGCAACCGCGGCACATCAGCGGCCTCGATGTTCTCGAAGTAACGGCTGTTGATCTGCACTGCGGTCGGGAAGCCACATGCGCCGAGACACTCGGCCTCCATGATCGTGAACAGACCATCGGCGGACGTTTGTCCGGGCTCGGTGTCCGTCGCCTCGAGAAGTGCTTCGACGACTTCATCTGCACCACACAGATTGCACGACACGTTCGTGCACACCTGGATGAAGTATTTCCCGACGGGCATGCGATTGTACATCGAATAGAATGTCGCGACGCCGCGCACGTATGCGGGCGGAAGCTCGAGCGCTTCTGCAACGATTCCCATCGATTCCGGCGATAGGTACCCGTGAATCTCCTCCGCAAGATTCAGAACGGGCAGCAGCGCACCCATTTTATTTGGATAGCGTGCGACGATCTTATGCAGACGTTCCTGATATGGACCCTCGAACAGCGGCGCTTCCGGATTCTTGTTCTCGAGCATGTATGGCATCGAGCAGACAGCTCCGCCGATGCCCCCATCGAGCGGACGTGTGCCGACGTATTCCGCGCCGCGCACGTCCGATTCGCTCAACTCCTTGAATTCGCCGGTCTCGCCCGCCCAACCCGGATTCGTCACACCCTCACCCAAAGGGCTCATCGGTCGATTTCTCCCAGCACAATGTCGAGGCTGGCGTTTACGGCAATGACATCCGACAAGAGCGAGCCTTCTACCATCTTCGGCAGTGCGGCAAGGTTGATGAAGCTCGGTCCGCGAATGCGCCAGCGCACCGGCTTCGATCCACCATCGCTTACAACGTACATGCCGAGCTCACCCTTCGAGCTCTCGATGCCGAGCCAGCTTTCACCAACCGGCGCATTCACGCCCTCCATCACGACCTTGAAGTGATGGATCATCGATTCCATGTCCGTCATCGCATCCATCTTGCCCGGCAGAATCACGCGCGGATTGTCGATGTTGATCGGACCATCCGGCAGACGATCGAGCGCCTGCTGCAGAATGCGCAGACTCTGGCGGATCTCCTCCATGCGCACGAGATAGCGGTCGTAGCAGTCACCATGCTCGCCAAGTACGATGTCCCAGTCGTACGTCTCGTAATCGTAGTACGGACGATCCTTGCGAATGTCGAACGGAACACCCGACGCACGCAGGTTCGGACCGCTGAGACCGTAATTGATCGCATCGGCAGCGCTGATAATACCCACATCCTGGTTCCGGCCGATCCAGATCTGGTTGTTCTTCAGCAGTACGTCGACTTCGTCGAGTGTCTTCGGCAGCGTGTTTACGAAATTCTGCAGCGTATCAGTCCAGCCGACCGGCAGGTCCGCCATCATCCCGCCGATGCGTGTCGACGATGTCGTGATGCGGGCGCCGGTCAACGACTCGTGCATGTCGTAGATCCGCTCGCGCTCCTGAAACGTATAGAGAAATACTGTGAACGCGCCGATGTCGATTGCCGTCGTGCCCATCCACAGCAAATGGCTGAAAATACGGTCCAGCTCCATGCAGATCACCCGCACGACCTTGCACCGCTCCGTCACCGTGATGCCCATCATCTTCTCGACGGCCATCGCGTACGCACAGTTGTAAATCAGCGGCGCCAGGTAATCCATCCGGTCTGTAAGCGGAATAACCTGATTCCACGTGCGATACTCGCCGAGCTTCTCGAAGCTCGAGTGCAAATACCCAATGTGCGGAATGCAGCGAATCACCGTCTCGCCATCCAGCTCGAGCACCAGGCGCAACACGCCGTGCGTCGCCGGATGCTGGGGCCCGATGTTGATGAGCATGTGCTCACCGTGCATCTCGGGATCCATACCCGGGGGTAATGTATAGCCAAGCGCCGGCTTCCCGTCGACGCCCATCTCGGCGTTGCGGGTTACCAGGTACTCGACGGTCCGTTTGTCGTCTGTCTTCGTCGCCATGTCTCGTCTATCGTCTATCGTCTATCGTCTATCGTCTATCGTCTATCGTCTATCGTCTATAGACGTGGTTTTCACCCAGAGAGCTCCGACTCCCGATGCGCTTCGCGCTCCGATTCCTCGGCCGCATCAAGCTCAGTCGGGATGTAATAGTCCTCGACTTCCATCTCCAATGCCCGGCGCGTCTGCTCGGCGCGGCTGAATCGTCCGCGCAACGGGAAATCCTTACGCAGTGGATGACCCTCTGCGTAATTGTCCGGCATCATGATGCGGCGCAGATCCGGATGTCCGCGAAACTGTATCCCGAACATGTCGTAGACTTCACGCTCGAGCCAATTCGCTGCATTCCAGAGCGGGACCACTGAATCGATCTCCAATGCAACGAGCGGCAGCTCCGCCTTAAGGCGGAGTTGCCGCTTGAGCTGGATCGACCAGAGCTGATAGACAACCTGCAACGGACGCCCGCCGCCGTAATCGACTGCAGTCACATCCGCGAGATAATCGTAGGACTGCGCCGGGTCATCTTTCAGCCAGCGCAGAATCTCGAGGGCGCGTTCCGGCAGGATGAAAACGACATGCTCATCGCCGGCGACGACTTCGTTGTGCAAAATCGCATCACCGAACTTCGTGCGCAGCGCAGCAACGGATGGATGCAGTGCCGGGTCTGCCGGCGGGCCTTTCGGTGCACCGGTAGCGCTTTCCGGCTGCACTCCTGCAGCAAGCCCTTCCAGAGCGTCGGTAAACCCCTTTTCCGCCATCAGGGCTGGCGGTCGATCGGGCGCGCTAGCGCGCCGGTGGAAACCAGACCACTGACGCGGTTCTGCTTTGTCGAATTCCCGAACGGCAGCGTCAGCTCGTCGATCATTCCCGGCGGCATGTTTGCCCTGCCGACCTTCGACTCGGGCTCTGCACGCAACGCATCATGCAGCGCACGATTCGTCAGCGGATTCGCCTCGCCGCGAATTTTCTCCTGCAGCATCAGAATGCCGTACATCAGGCCTTCGGGACGCGGCGGACAACCAGGGATATAAACGTCGACTGGAATGATCGTGTCGATTCCCTGCACCATTGAATACACATCGAACACACCGCCCGATGATGCACACGCACCCATCGAGATGCACCACTTCGGCTGTGGCATCTGATCCCAGATCCTCCGCAGCACCGCAGCCATCTTGTACGGCACGCGTCCAGCGCAGATAAAAAGGTCGGCCTGGCGCGGCGAGAATGCCATTCGCTCCATGCCGAATCGTGCGAGATCATATTTCGATGCGGCCGTCGCCATCATCTCGATCGCGCAGCACGCCGTACCGAACGGCATCGGCCAGATTGAATTGCGCCGCGACCAGTTGACGACGAAATCCAGCTTCGTCGTGAGCCACGTCGTCTCTCCTTCCCCCTGCTGCAGCATCGGAAGGCCTTTGCGAGACGGCAGCTGCCTGTCTAGTCCCACTGGAGTGCTCCCTTCTTCCACACGTAGATCAGTCCCACCAGCAGCACAGCCATAAAAATCAGCATCTCCACGAATCCGAACATCCCGAGCCCGCGAAACGCAACGCCCCACGGAATCAGGAACACCGTCTCCAGATCGAAGATGATGAACAGGATCGCGACCATATAGAATTTTATGGAGAAACGCTCGCGGGTATTGCCAAGCGGAATCACGCCGGACTCGTAGGGAGCCCGCTTGACGCTGGTGGGCCGCATTGCGCTGAGAACGGCCGATGCCGCAACCATACCCACCGCGTTCAGTACCGACACGACGATGAGGATCAGGACCGGTGCGTACGACTCAAGCATTGATCGGTTCTATCGCTTGTGAAATCATTCACTTACACGCGGCAGAAACTATGCCCGCATGCCGGGAGTGTCAAGCGACCGTCCCGCTTGCCCACCACGCCCGAAGACGCCTAGTTTTACGCCAGTTTGTGGCCACGACTGCATGCATGTACGGGGCCGCTCCAGCAAGAGCCCCGCGAAGCGTAACGTTTCCTAATCCCTATCGCCAATCACTGGTTCTAAATGACGATCAAGAGCGACCGCTGGATCCGGCGCATGGCCCAGGAGCACGGCATGATCGAGCCGTTCGAGGGTGGCCAGGTCCGCGAAGGTGTGATCAGCTACGGCCTGTCATCGTTTGGTTATGACATCCGTGTGGGCAACCAGTTCAAGGTGTTCACGGACGTTTACGGAGTTGTTGTCGATCCGAAGGCATTCGATCCGAAGTCATTTGTCGACATCACGGCGGATTACTGCATCATCCCGCCGCATTCGTTCGCGCTGGCGGGAACGCTCGAGTATTTCCGCATCCCGAACGACACGCTCGTTGTCTGTCTTGGCAAGTCGACGTACGCGCGTTGCGGCATCATCGTCAACGTGACACCGCTCGAGCCCGAGTGGTGCGGGCATCTGACGCTCGAGATTTCGAATACGACACCGCTCCCGGCAAAAATCTACGCCAATGAAGGCCTCGCCCAGCTGCTTTTTTTTCAGGGCGATGAAGTTCCGGAAGTCACGTATGCGCAGCGCAAAGGTAAATATCAGGACCAGCGCGGTGTGACACTGCCCAGGTTGTAGTGACGAGTGACTGGTGACGAGTGACCAGTCACTAACCACTGCGCAGTTTGTTCTTACTGATCACTAGTGGCTGGACACTGAATCATGAAGCCTACATTGGCGATGGTGCCGGTGGTCGTCCTCGTGCTCGGTGCGTGCGGCGGTGAGTCTGCGTTCCAGCCGCCGGGCACCGTCGGCAACGCCGTTGTCATCACGCCAAAAGATCCCGCACTTCTTGTAGGCGATAGTGTGCGCCTCACCGCCATTGCATCCGATGCAAGCGGTTTTCCGCAGACCGGCATCAAATTCACGTGGAGCACCACAGCGCCGACGGTCGCCCATGTCGACAGCGCGGGTTTGCTGCGCGCACTGGCCGTTGGTGTTGCATCGATTTCTGCAACGACAGGCACACGCACCGCAAAAGTGACGGTCACCGTCAGCACTGCTGCGCCAAAGCAGGCCTATGCATCGATCTCGGCAGGCGGCCGCACTGCATGCGGACTGACCACCGCCGGCGTCGTGCTCTGCTGGGGAGCGAACGACAAGGGACAGCTCGGCAATGGCACGGTCACGGACCGTAACGCGCCCGTTCCATCGTTGCTTGGAGTGGCGACGGCAGTCGCGGCCGATGACACGCATACGTGCGCGATCCTGGCCACCGGCACGTACTGTTGGGGAGCCAATGATTTCCATCAGCTCGGACTCGGTATCCTTGCAGACAGCGCGTTTCGAACAATCCCGCAGCGCGTGCTGACGAACGTTACGTTCACGCAGGTGTCCGCCGGCGGCGGACACACGTGCGCGTTGAGTGCAGCGGGAGATGCCTATTGCTGGGGCGATGGTCAGTTCGGACAACTGGGCAACGGCACCAGCGGATCGACATTCGCGATTTCGCCGGTGCCGGTTTCGGGTGGTCACAAGTTCACACAGATTGCCGCAGGACAGGACCACACGTGCGGCGTTGGTGAGGCGAGCATCCTGTTCTGCTGGGGAAGGAACGAGTTCGGGCAGCTCGCAACGGGATCGACTGTCAACCAGACGGTGCCTGCGAGACTCGCCGCGCAGCTCACGTTCGCCTCGGTGAGTGCGGGCGTGACGCATACATGCGCGGTCACGACGGGGCAGGATGCGTATTGCTGGGGATTCGGCAGTGTTGGACAGCTCGGCAACAACAAGACACTGACGACATCGTTGCCATCCCTCATTGTCACAACGCAGAAGTTCGCGAGCATCACGGCGGGCAGCCTGCACACCTGCGCGCTAAATGCCGCGGGTGCAGCCTACTGTTGGGGCTCAAACAGCAGCGCACAGCTTGGCGATGGCACAGGGACGAACCAGGCGGTGCCAGTCGCTGTGAGCGGCACGCTCAAATTCACGACGATCAGCGCTGGCGCGACATTCACGTGCGCCACGAACGTCGACCACATCGCGTACTGTTGGGGTGGAAATACAAAGGGCGAGCTTGGAACGGGAACCGCTGCGGGGAGCCCGGCGCCTGCGCGCGTGTCCGGGTCCTAGTCGGTCGGGTCTCCAGGGCGATGCAGCTTGGCGTGGCGCAGGTCACGGTTCAGACGCGCAATGAAGTCGACGCTGATGTCCTTCGGACACGCGTTCTGACACGCGCCGTGGTTCGTGCAGTGCCCGAACAACTCGTCGTCCTGCTGCGTCACCATGTCGATGATGCGGACCAGTCGCTCCGGCTGTCCCTGCGGCAATAGACCGAGGTGCGAAACCTTCGCTGACGTGAACAGCATTGCGGACGCGTTGGGACACGCAGCAACGCACGCTCCGCAGCCAATGCACTCCGCCGCATCCATCGCCAGGTCGGAGTTGTCCTTCGGGATCAGGATGTTGTTTGCTTCCTGCGGACTGCCGGTGCGCACGGAGATGTAGCCGCCCGCCGCGATGATCCTGTCGAACGCGCCGCGATCGACCACCAGGTCCTTCAGCACCGGAAACGCCGTCGCCCGCCACGGTTCCAGCAAGACCTCGTCGCCATCGGAGAAGTGTCTCATGTGCAGCTGACAGACGGTCGTGCTCGGCACCGGTCCGTGCGGCACGCCGTTGATCATGAAACCACACATCCCGCAGATGCCTTCACGACAATCGTGATCGAACGCGATCGGATCACCGCCACTCTGGATG
>JBBQYT010000093.1:0-7285 GCA_038208385.1 Longimicrobiales bacterium
CTCGTGATGCCGGCTCACGCCGATGTCGCCGATACGGATCTCAGATTGTACGGAGCCTGGTCGATCGACAACAAAAACCGTCGAGCGCTCCACTGCGCCGGCAACGTGCACATCCAGACGCGTTGAGCGGCCAACCGTCCAGTCGCCAAAATGTGTTTTGGCCAGGTCGCGTGCAGTAGCCGCATCGATATCGCCTACAAACATCAACGTCGCAGCACTCGGCCTGTAACTGACACCGTAGAATTGCTGCACGTCTGCGCGCGTCAGCTCCGCGACCGTCGCCGTGGTTCCGATCAGCGGACGCGCGTAGCGCGACTGTTCGTTGTAGACAAACCGCGTCACCATGTCGTCGCCGAGCGCGCGTGGCTCTTTGCGACGCTGCAGGATATCTGCGAGCTGTTCATCGCGTACGCGCTCGAATTCGGTGACCGGAAACGATGGACGACGAACGAGGTCCGCAAACAAGCTCATTGCAGGACCGAGTCGCTCGCGCGGAACCACGATGCGCAGCACAGTCGCATCCCACGCGGCCTGAGACTCGAACTGAACGCCGAGGCTCTCCAGCGCCCACGCAATTCTGTCCGCCGACAACATCTCGGTGCCGGTCTCGAGCAGGCTCGCAGTCAGATGCGCGAGGCCGGCCTTTGCGACACTCTCCGATGTCGCGCCCGCATCGAGCACGAGCTGCGCAGTCACGAGCGGCAGATCGCCGTGTTGCGCGGTAAGCGTCGCGAGTCCGTTGTCGAGCTCACTGCGCTCGAGCTTCGGAAAACGAAACGTCCTTACAGGACCCGGTGCCGGCGGACGGCTGCGATCGAGCACCATTATGCGCCTCCTGTCTTCATGGGCACATAGATCAGCGTCGCACAGTTCGATGGAGCCAGGTATTTTTTCGCAAAGCGACGTACATCGTTCGCCGTCACCGCGCGCAGCTTGTCGAGCTCGGTGTTGATGCGGCCGGGGTCGTCAAAGAGACTCGTGTACATCGACAGTTGATCGGCGCGCTCATCCACACGCTGCAAATCGGAAAGCTGGCGCGCTTCGATCAGGTTGATTGCGCGCTGCACATCTTCATCCGTGACATTCGACAACGCAGCAATTTCCTCCGCGAATGCGCTCTCCAGTACTTCCGGATCCGTGTCCGCGCGCGCAGTGGCCCACAGGACCATCATCGATGCACCAACAACAATCGGAAACGCATACGCAACGACGTCCTGCGCGAGCTGACGGCCTCTGACGAGACGCTGGTACAACAGCGCTGCGCGCCCAAAGGCCAGGATGTGCGCAGCCACGTTCGCCGCGTAGTAGCCCTGATCGCCAAAACGCGGTATGCGATACGTCTTGTAGATGCGCGCAAGCGAAATGTCCTGCTCGACAACATCGCGCGACGAGCGCGTCAGCACATCGGGCAGCTCCGTCCTGCCGGGAATCGGCGGAATCGGCGGACCGCTCGGGATGCTCCCGAAATACTCCTCGATCAACCGCTGCGCTTGCGCGCGATCGAAATCGCCACACACCGTGAGCACAGCATTGTTTGGTGCGTAGTACGTCTCGAAGAATTGCTCGACATCCTGCAGGCTCGCAGCATCGATGTCTTCCATCGAGCCAATCACCGAATGGTAGTATGGATGATCCGGCGGATACACGAGCGTCTGGATGCGCTCGTCCCAATCACCATAAGGCTGGTTGTCGACGCGCCAGCGGCGCTCATTTTTTACGACATCACGCTGGTTGTCGAGCTTCTGCTGCGTCATGGCGGGCAGCAGCCAGCCCATGCGGTCCGACTCCAGCCATAACGCCAGCTCGAGATAGTTCGACGGGACAGTCTCGAAGTAGTTCGTACGGTCCAGCCACGTTGACCCGTTCAGCGATCCGCCCGCCTTCTCGATCAATGCGAAATGCGCAGTCTCGGGGACATGCGCAGATCCCTGAAACATCATGTGCTCGAAGAGATGCGCAAAACCGGTCCGACCTGGTCGCTCGTTACGCGAGCCGACGCAGTACCAGAGGTTGACCGCGACGACGGGCGCATACGGATCGTGCGAGAGGATGACGCGCAGCCCGTTATCGAGCTGGTAGCGTTCGTGTGGTATCTGGATCAAGTCTGGCTCCCTTTTTAGTTTGTCGCACTCGTCGCAAGCGGCGGGCCGGAACAATTCAAAGCGCAGGTCAGTCGTTTTAGTTCCCGCCGAGCAATGCAGCGGCCGGAAAAACGATGCTTTCGCGGACCACGTATCGCCAGCGGGCACCGGGTGCGTTGTCGATGCGGCTGACGGGTGTGGGCGCGGAATACGGTCGAATGCCGGCGCGTCGTGCGAGCAGCTGCAGCCGCAGCATGTGAAAGCGATCGCTGACGATGAGGGCGCCGTGCAGGTTGGCTGCGCGCATGAGATCTGCCGCGGCGCGCATCGACTGGGCAGATGTAGCACCCGTGCGCTCGACGAGGATCACCGAGTCGGGCACGCCGTGCGCAACCGCGTAATTACGCGCGACTTCGCCTTCGCTGATCGTGTCGTTCCTGCCGACGCCGCCTGTGAAAATCATGTGCTTTGCGTAACCGCGGAAGAACAGAGCGAGCGAGTAGTCGAGGCGCGCGCGCAGCACCGGTGATGGCTTGCCGTTGTATTGGGCAGCGCCAAGCACCATGATCGCATCGGCGTGATGGAGCGATGGGAATTTACCGGCGAGAACGACGACGCCGAGTGTGGTCGCCCAGATGCCGATGATGGCTGCGATCAGTGCGCCGAGCGCGCGCAGGAACGGGTGGGACGCGCGCTTGCCCATGCTAGAGTGGCTGCATGAGTCGTTCGTGCAGCACCGACGGCCCGAGCGTGTCGAGCAGCATCTCGCGCGCTCGGTCTGCGCCCTGTTCGATGCGCTCTTCCGCTTCCGTGATCAGCTGCGCATCGCCGCCCTGCGCTGCGTATTCGGCACGCGCAACCAGGTTGTGCGCTGCTTCTTCCCAGCCGACGGCCGAGCACGCGAGCGCCGCAAGCACCTGCGCCTCCGCATCATCAGCGCGCTCGTTCGCAGCGCGCAGCATCGCTTCAGCGGCTTCTTCCATCATGCCGCGCTCCGCAAACAACAGTCCGAGCAGCAGGCGCGTCCACGAATCGTCATCCGCACGCTCGAGTGCAGATTCCATTGCGTCGCTCGCGCCCTTCAAATCGCCCTTCAGCGCCAAAGCGATACCGAGCTCGCCGTATGCAATCGGATCATCCGGCGCGAGTGACACTGCCATGCGCAGCTGCTCGAGTGCTTCGTCGAACAAACCCGAGCGTGCGAGGTACGCGCCGTACTGCAGGTGCGTGATCGCCATCTCGGGACCGGTCAGCACGGCTGCGCGCAACGCATGCTCGGCTTCCGGATCATCGAATGCGGCGAGTCCGGATCCGGCAACTGCAAGGAGCTGCGGATCGAGCGGCTCCTGCGCAACACATCGCCTGAAATATTCGTACGCCGCGCCATCATTGCCGAGCTCGCGCTCCGCGACACCGAGCCAGCACAACACGTAGGGCTCGTCGGGATCGATCTCGAGCGCGGATGCGAGCAGGTCCGCCATCTCTTCCCAGCGCTCTTCATCACCGAGCTGAAGAGCTTCATCCAGCATTTCTTCTATGTTAGGCACCGAATTTGGCCAGTCTGCCGGCGTGTGCCAAAGCCAGCGTCATGAGATGCATTGCGGGAAAAATTCCAAGCTCGCCTTTGCGACATTCACGCTCACCAAATCCAGTCAGTCCCGCGGGACGCGACCACGGCGATGCCAGAATCAGCGGAACAGGATGCCACGAATGTGCTTTTGCGCGCGACGGCGTCGAATGATCGCCCGTAATGACGAGCGCTGCAGGCTTCAATTTCTCTACAGCCGGAATCAGCTTGTCGATGGCTTCGATCGCCTTCACCTTCCCCGCGAAATCACCATCCTCGCCACGGGAATCGACGGCCTTGAAGTGCACGAAATGAAAGTCGTAATCGTTGAAGCGATCGCCGAGCGCTGCAATGCTGCCTTCATCCGAATCGGGAACCGGATGCAGATCCATCCCGAGCAGCTTCGCAACGCCGCGGTACATCGGATACCGCGCAATCGCCTGGCCGCGCAGCTTGAAGCGTTCGTGCAGCGATGGATACCTGTGAAACGCAGCAAACCCGCGGGCAAGAATCGCGTTTGCCCTGGGTTCGTCGGCGAGCGCTTCGAATGCAGAGTCGAGCACTTCCTGGACGATTTGTGCGGTGCGGCGCGACTCGGAATCGTATGCGTGCACACGCAGCGGCGTCGCGCCCTCTTCCTGCGGGTCCGTGTCCGACAATTGCGCGCCGAGCGCTGCGCCGCGCAGCACCATCACAGCGCGATGCTCTTTCTCCGGCTCGAAGAACAGCTCCACGCCATCCGGTGCCTTCACGCGTTCGGTGAGCTTCGCGACGAGTCGCTTGTTCTCTTCATCTGTAGGACGACCCGCACGCCGGTCGCTCACCCTGCCCGCGCTGTCGAGAGTCGCGAAATTCAAACGCACACCCACATCGCCGTGCTCCAGCTCGAAGCCGACGCCGAGCGCGCTCAACACACCGCGCCCGATGTTGTAGCGCACCGGATCATACCCGAAGAGGGCGAGGTGACCGGGACCGCTGCCGGGGGTGATGCCGGGACCCACCATCTCGATCAGGCCCGCCGCACACGTCTGCGCCAGCCGATCCATGTTGGGCGTGACAGCGGTCTCCAGCTCCGTCTTGCCGCCGGGCTCGAACGGCAGCCCACCCAGCCCATCCATCACCAGGAAGACGATGCGGGCATCGGACTGTTCGGTCAGCTCGTCAGGCAGAACTTCATTCATTTCAGATCCCCAAAAACGATTTCGAGCGCGAGCGTTTCCCCGCTCGCGCCCGGCGTTAAGCTTGGGCGAATTCTACCATGTGCGGGACCAGTCGCAACCCCACGCGAGGCGGTCTGGCCCCATGAATCCGCGGACCAGTATAATTCCCTGCCCCGCATAGACATTACCCCAGAGGAGAACCCTCCGAATGCGTCGCTTTCAGCCGTTCGCCATGGAGCGGTGGCAGTCCACCTACGAGAACCAGGTCCGCTACAACCTCTCCGAGAGCGGCGTCCACCCGCTCACCGTCGGCGAGCTTCTCGGCCTGGCCGGCGCCGCAGGCTCCCTCGAAGATGTGCTCCTGCTCTACAACCAGTCGAACGGCACAATCGAGCTTCGCGAGCACATCGCCCGGCTCTACAACAACGCGAGCGCCGACAACATCTCCGTCACGAACGGCAGCGCCGAGGCGAACTTCTCCGCCGTCTGGGAGCTGGTCGATCCCGGCAACGAGATCGTCATCATCCTGCCCGCCTACCAACAGACGCGCGGGCTCTCCCAGATGTTCGGAGCGACCGTCAGGGAAGTGCACCTGCAGGAGGAGAACAGCTGGGAGCTCGACCCGGATGACATCGCAGCCGCGGTAACCGAAAAGACGCGCCTGATCGTCGTGACGAATCCGAACAACCCGACGGGTGCCGCGCTCAGCCAGGAAGCCCGCTCTGCGATCGTAAAAGCCGCGGCAACGCACGGCGCCTGGATCCTGGCCGACGAGGTCTACACAGGAGCGGAGCTGGCAGGCCCGCCGACGCCGTCGTTCTGGGGCGAGTACGAGCGCGTCGTCGCGACCGCATCTCTGTCCAAGGCCTACGGTCTGCCCGGCCTCCGCATCGGCTGGGTGACCGCACCGGAGGACGTCGCCGCCCGGCTGTGGGCCCGCACCGACTACACGACAATCGCTCCGGCGACTCTAAGCGATAAGCTCGCCTGCCTGGCCCTTCGCGAGGACGTGCGACCAAAAATCCTCACTCGCACAAGGCAAATCCTGACCGACAGCTTGGCCCGCTTCACCGACTGGGCCGACGACACCGGCCTGTTCACCTACCGGCGCCCCGACGCCGGAGCGATCTGCTTCCTGCGTTACGATCTGCCGATTGGCTCCTCGGATCTCGCCGAGCGGCTGCGAGCGGAGCAGTCGGTTTTGGTGGTGCCGGGAGACCAGTTCGGGTTGGATAAGTATCTGCGGATTGGGTATGGGCTGTTGGCGGAGGAGCTTATGCCTGCGCTGGAACGGGTTCGGGTGGTTTTGGAGTCTGTCTGATCAGGCGGTGACGCGGTAACGCCCCCTCACCGCGTCGCTCTTTCCGTTATATTTCGGCACCGGGCTTGCACTTAGAGCCCTCACAAGAGACGATATTTTGCGATAAAAGCGGAGTGGGACTGATGTTCATAAAAAGGCGGCATGTCATTGCGGGCGCTCTGGTCATATTGGCTGCGGGGGCGGGAATCAATCTGTCGAATCCCGGGATGCGGAAGGCGGCGGCTGAGTACGCGGAGCGCGCCATGGAGGCGCCGGCCGGCTACCGGCTGATCGTGAATGCGCCGGCCAACAAGCTTTATGTTTACAAGGACGGCGTAAAGGTCAAAACCTTCCTGGTATCGATCGGGCGTAAAGGATTCGAGACGCCGCCGGGCAAGTATTCGATCAATCACGTCGTGATGAATCCGTGGTGGCATCCGCCGGAGAGTAACTGGGCACGGGATCAGCAGCCCCAGCCGCCGGGACCGGACAATCCGATGGGTCGCGCGAAGCTCTATTTCGCAAACCTGCTGTACATCCACGGCTCGCCGATGGAGCGACAGCTGGGCGAGCCTGCATCACATGGCTGCATCCACATGGCAAACGATGATGTGCTCGAGCTCACGCGCATGCTGGCGGTGTATGCCGCGCCGAAATCGCTCGACGTGATCGAAGCGGCAATACGCAGTACGGGTCTCACGCGCGAAGTCTGGTTCCAGAACAAGATCCCGCTCGACATTCAGTACAACATTGTCGAAGTGGCGGACGGCAACCTGGAGATTCACCCGGACGTGTACAAGCTCGCGAAGAGCAGTGTACGTGATCAGGTCGTTCAGGCGGTTGCGCAGGAGGGTTTCGATCCCGCCAACATCGACGAGCATCAGCTGGTTCGTTTGATGGACAAGCAGGATCGGCGTGGCACATCGGTGAGAATGCCACTGGACACGTTGATGGCGAGCACCACAGTTGCCTCCGCAAGTCAGGCAGTCGGCGGACAATAAACACGAGCGATGATGGCTGAAAATCTGACCGATGAAGTCAGCGCCGAATGATCCGGGCGGAGGAGCCGCGCCGCCTGGGATTACTCACGCCATCGGACGCTTCAACCGGTCGCGGTGGTAAGCCCCGGTATCCGTATGCCGTAGGCGATCGCATCGCCGGCGACCTCACAATCATT
>JBBQYT010000094.1:0-7264 GCA_038208385.1 Longimicrobiales bacterium
CCATACGTTCAATGCGCTGTACGATGCACAGCGGCAGATCGTATTGACGAGCGACCGTCCGCCGAAGGAAATCCCGGGCCTCGAGGAGCGCCTGGTTTCGCGGTTCGAATGGGGCCTGGTCACGGACATCAAGGGGCCGGACCTCGAGACGCGCGAAGCGATTCTGCGGAAGAAGGCAGAAGAAGATCAGCTCGTCCTGGCGGACGATGTACTGCGGTTCATTGCACGGAACTGCAGGTCCAATGTACGCGAGCTCGAAGGCGCCATCATCAAGCTCCTCGCCTACTCGTCCCTGACGCGGCAGGAGATCACGATCGAGCTGGCCCAGGTAGCCCTGGGCGGCGTATTGAGTGGAGGGCTGCCCGTCGAGCTATCGCCGGACGGTGTGCGATCGAAGGTTGCTGAGAGGTGGGGCGTGTCCGTCGATGGCCTGATGTCCAAGCGACGCACTAAGGAAGTTACGGTCCCGCGCCAGGTTGCAATGTTTTTGATGCGGGAGCTACTGGATCTGCCGCTGGTGGAAATCGGCAGGTTGTTTGGAGGTCGCGATCACTCGACGGTGATCCACTCGATCGAAAAAGTGCAGGATGACATGAAGAAGGATGAGGATTTCCGGCGACGTGTGGATGCGATCCGTACGGAGCTGGTTGGCTGATCCGGAGCTGTGTGGGAAGAATGTGGAGACTCATCGACCTATCCACATGCTCCGTCACAATGTGTAGAACGTGGATGTTTGGTCGTAAACACACAGGGACTTTCCACAGAGTGCGCGGGAGCGTGTTGTCGTTGTCGCATAACGTAGAATGAGCGTATTGCGAAGCTCTCTCCACGAGTCCACAGTCCCTATTATTACGACGATGAATACATCTATTGTTATAACAAACTACTTTCCCGTGGATTACTTCAGAATTCGGCTGACGCGCAACGTGAGGGGTCAATGAAATTCACGATCACCCGTGAAAACCTGCAGCAGGGCCTTGCCTCGGTTGGAGCGAGCATTCCGACGCGAACGACGTTGCCGGTGCTCTCGAACATTCTTGTGGAAGCCGATGCATCGGGCGTTCGAATGAGTGGAACGGACCTGGACATCGCAGTGAGCTTGCAGGTCCCGGCGGATGTCGAGGAAGAGGGTGCGCTGACGGTACCTGCCAAGAAGCTGCAGGAGCTAGCGCGGGAGCTCCCGGAGCACCCGGTGAAGGTGGTGACGAAGGGTGATCGCCTGGAGCTGACGTGCGGCAAAGCGAGCTTCAAGCTGAACGGCATGCCTCGCGACGAATTCCCAACGTTCCCGTCTGTGAACTTTGCACAGAGCTGGAAGGTGCCGGGACGGATGCTGCAGAGCCTGATCAAGCAGACATCGTTTGCGGTGTCGACGGAAGAGAGCCGACCGATTCTGAATGGCGTGCTTTGGCAACTGGGTGAGAATGACATGCGGATGGTTGCGACAAATGGCCATCGCCTGGCGAGAATGACTGTGTCGGCGCATGGACCGGGCTCGCCGAGGGTCGATCTGATTGTCCCGCCCAAAGCGCTGGCGCAGGTCGACCGGCTGTTCGGATCGGATGAAGACATCGAGGTAGCGCGGAGCGACGGGTCCGGCGGCCAGGGCGGCAATCACCTGGGCTTCCAGCGCGGCGGAACGCAGGTCTTCACCCGGCTGATCGAGGGTCCCTATCCGAACTACGAGCAGGTCATCCCGAAGGATAACGACCGCATTGCCATCGCCAGCAAGAATGCGCTGACACAGGCACTCCGCCGGATGGCGGTTGTCGCGAGCGAGCAGACGCATCGGGTGCGTCTCGCATTTACCACGTCGATGGTGCGACTGTCCGTCGAAACGCCGGATCTTGGCGAGGCGCAGGACGAGATCGAAGTCGAATACAACGGTGAGCCACTGGAAATCGGGTTCAATGCGAACTACCTGCTCGAGGTGTTGAAGTACATTCCGACCGATGAAGTGAAACTGAGCTTCAAGGCACCGGAGCGTGCTGCGACGCTCGAGCCGGTCGCGCCGGCAGGACAGCAGGCACCGGACTATCTGTGCCTCGTAATGCCGCTCAGACTGCTCGAGTAAGGAGCGGACGGCAGTGCACGACCCCGTCTATTCGTTGCTGCGAAACCTCACGCTGCCCGTCATTGCGCTCACCACTTCTTCCGGTGGGCGTACCAATGGCATGATTTCGAACAGCGCGCAACGCGCGTCGCTTGTGCCATCCGTTCCGCGGATTTCGATCTACATCTCGAAGACGAACTTCTCGCATGAATTAGTCTACGCGAGCGGTCTGTTCGGCATTCATCTGCTGCGTACCAATCAGTGGGATCTGATCTGGCAGCTCGGCCTGCAGAGCGGACGCGATGTTGCGGACAAGCTCGCATCGCTCGAGACACGCATTGGCACGACCGGCATTCCGTTGCTCGCCGATGTCCGTGCTGCGTTCGAGTGTCGTGTCGTGAATACGATGGATGCGGGAGCCGCGACGTTCTTTCTTGGTGAAGTCGTGGACGTCGCGCAGGGACACGAGGGAGCTGTGATGACTAGCGAGTATTTCCGGACGCACATGCCGGAAGACAAGCGGAAGATCTACGAATCGAATCTGGTGAGTGCGCAGAAAGAGCTGGAAGCAATGTCGCGAAACATATCGCAGCGCGTCTGGAATGGTCCGACGTCCACTCCGTAGGTAACTACGACGCCATTCCCGCCAGCAGCTCCGCTGCGGTATAGAGACTGATCAGCTTCAGGCCTTCCGCAGCAAGCGCATCGACACCACCCTGCTCTCGATCCACCAGTGCAAACACAGCAAGCACATTGCAGCCTTCTTCGCGTACGGATGCGACTGCGCGCAGTGCGCTGTCACCGCTCGTGACGACATCTTCCACGATGATGACATCGGTGTTCGGCTGAAGTGGTCCTTCAATCAATCGTGCAGTGCCGTGCGCCTTTGCCTGTTTGCGAACGGTGAATGCATCGATGGTGCGGCCTGCGAGGGCGGCGGTGTGGGCAATCGCATACGCGACGGGATCTGCACCGAGAGTCAGACCGCCGACAGCTGCGGGACGAAGATTCGCTTCATCGAGCGCTTTGAGCGCGACCCGTCCGATCAGCTTTTGTCCTTCGCCGCTCATCGTGGTGAGACGACCATCGATGTAATAGGACGAGCGTGCACCGCTCGACAAAATAAAATCGCCTAAACGAATCGAACGATCACGCAGCACCTGCGCGAGGGCATTGCGGTCAGACACCTGTGGCCTCCGTTGGTGCTTCATCCCACTCTTCGATTGGCGAGTGTCCGAACAGATCGTCCAGATCCTCGCGTGCCTCTGCAACCGGCAGTGCTCTCTCCAGCATCATCGCATCCTCGAACTCGACGAACTCAAGATAATGATCTTCGCGGCGCGCATCGCGAAACAGCCACGCGCGTCCGCCATTCGCTTCGACAGTCGACTGCAGCGTGCGCCACGCACCGAGGTATTCCTCGATGCGATCCAAGGGGACCGTGCGACGGGAGCTTTGCAGTCGTCGCATCAGCGCACCACCCAGATGATGCCGATGATGCACGTCGCGACCGAAGTGACCCGGATCAGGATGCGCGCGAGCTTTGCCGAAGTAATTGCTGCACGTCCGGCGACGACCCCCGCAAACATCGCATACAATCCCATCGATGCGGCAGTCCCGACAGCGAACATCAGCAGGTACCCGAATGCGAGTGGCGTGGAGTTGATGCGCGTGACGGGCAGCAGAACGAAAATCGGCACGCTGCCGGCCAGGCCGTGTAGAAGACCCATGGCAGTGGCGGCGTGCGTGTGGTCGTGCTCGTGTTGAGGCTCGACCAGGTGCGAATGCATGTGCAAGTGCGTCGTGCCATCGGCATGAACGTGCTCGTGAGCATGCATGGCCGAGGCGCTCATCCAGGTCCAGACGCCCAGGCCGAAGAGCGCGACGCCGACAATTCTGTCGAGCCAATCGCCCGCACCCGGTGCAACTGAGATTCTCAGCAATGACAGCGCAGTTCCGACAACGATGACGACCAGGCCGTGTCCAAACGCCCACTTCACACCGTACGACATTGCAGCCCGGCCGCTCGGCCGACGCACGGCAAAACTCGTAACTGCTGCAAGGTGATCGGCTTCGAACGCGTGCATCGCTCCCAGAAAGAGCGCGGTCGCGTAGGGCAGGAGAATGTTCATGATGGCTTGGTTCGGGTCGTTTAATGCTTTCCTTACGAACGCGCACCAATCTACGCTTCTGGTCGTCGCGAAGCACGGTTGCTGCCCGGTTTCCCGGGCGTAGGGGTTGCTTTGAAGCGTGGATTCGATCATCATTGAAGATTCACGAAGCAAGTCCGTCCGGCATCCTCGTCCCAGGTATCCTCGCCGGGAATTTTTGCTTTTTTGGGAAGGAATAACGAATGCCACTACTCGGATCCCTGGCCCACACCTGGTGGGTTCCCGTCCTGTGGGTTGCCGTCTGCGGTCACATCACGAACGTTTGCGTGACCTTGTTCCTGCACCGTTCCATGACCCACGAAGGCGTCGTCTTCAAGGCCCCGACATCGCATTTCATGCGGTTCTGGCTGTGGCTGACGACCGGCATGAAGACCAAGGAATGGGTTGCAGTCCACCGCAAGCACCACGCGTTCTCCGACCGGCCGGGAGATCCGCATTCTCCTGTGGAAGAAGGCTTCTGGGCCATCGCCCTCGGCGGCGTATTCTTTTATCGCCAGGCGACGCTCGACAAGCCATCAATGGAAAAGTACGGCAAAGGCTGCCCCGATGACTGGATGGAGCGCCACATTTACACGCCGTATTCGTGGGTCGGCATTTTCCTGATTCTCCTCCCGCTCGACATGATGCTGTTCGGCTGGGGACTCGGCGCGCTGGTTTGGTCGGGCGCGGCGATCTGGGTTCCGATCATGGGCAACATCATCAATGGTATTGGCCATGCACTCGGCTACCGGAACTTCGATACCAAGGATCACAGCCATAACATCTACCCGTTCGGCTTCTGGGTCGTAGGCGAGGAGCTGCATAACAATCATCATGCGGATCCGCGTTCGGCGAAGTTCAAGGCCCATTGGTGGGAGTTCGATATCGGCTGGATCTACATTCGTATGCTGGCGATGGTCCGCCAGGCGAAGGTGATCTATGCGCGTGAGGTTTCGCCGCGCGAGTTTGCAAGAAAGTTTTACAACAAGGACTCTGCTGCCGGCCTCACGCTGGGTACAGAGGAAGCTGCGCTTTCGCACACGAGCATCTCCGCACTCGATCAGGCTGTCTAGTGTTGGTCTTGTGCTGAGGATCAGGTAGAAGACCAAAGCGGGGGTCTGGCAAGCTGCCAGACCCCTGCTTTGTTTTTACGCCCTTTCGACGGGAAATGCGATGACGATGATCGCTCTGGTGGAAGACAACCCGGACAATCGCATGCTCGTGCGTGCGATTCTGGATGATGCGTACGATATCCTCGAGTACGAGAACGGGATTGATGCGCTCGCGGGGATTGTAGCGCATCCGCCGGATATCGTGTTGCTGGATATTTCGCTTCCGCAGATGGATGGTACGGAGGTGCTGCGCCACATCCGGGAGGACGCCCGCCTGAGTGCGTTGCCGGTGATTGCGCTGACTGCGCATGCGATGACGGGCGATCGTGAGAAGTACCTGAATTGGGGATTCGATGATTACGTGACGAAGCCGATTCTAGATGAAAGCGTTCTGGTGGACGCCATTGAAGCTTTGTTGAAGCGGTAGCGGCGCGATGGCGACATGGCTGACGACGGGGCGGAAGATCGCGGGCGGATTCATTGGCGCGCTCGTGGTTGTCCTGGTTATCGGCGTCGTGTCGTTCGATGAGATTAGTCGGTTCAGCGCTAACTCTGCCCAAGTGTCACAAACATACAAAGTGCTGGACCGTCTTGCAGCGATCGACGGCAGCGTTTATGAGGCGGAGAGTTATCAGCGCGGTTATCTGCTGACGGGGAACCCCCGGTTTCTCGAGATGCGGAAGTCGGTCCGCGCAGTGGCGAACGAGAATCTGATCATCCTCAGCAATCTCGTGTCGGATAATCCTCCGCAGGCTGGGCGGGTCGCGAACCTCGATTCAATGATTCGGCAACGCGTGCGTTATGGTGATGCAACGGTAGCGATGCGTGACAGCGGGCGTATTGCAGACATGCGCGGACGTGTCGACGCAGTTGAACTGCAGCGTTTGACGAAATCGATCCGTCTGCAGGTCAGCTTGATGTCGGGAATCGAGTTGGGTTTCCTCGATAAGCGCAATGCGCTGCTCGAGGAGAGCAACCTGCGCGTACGCGCCGTGATTGCATTAGGCAGTGTGTTTGCCATCCTGGTTGTCGCGCTTGCGGGTCTGATGATCAAATCGGATCTGGCCGAACGTACCCGTGCGGAAAGGGAGATGCTCGAGGCCCGGGAAGTTGCCGAGAAAGCAAACCGCGCAAAGAGTAATTTCCTCGCCCTGATGAGTCACGAGCTGCGTACGCCGCTGAACTCGGTGATTGGATTTGCGAACGTGCTGTTGAAGAACAAAGGCGGTACTCTCGGTGAGCAGGACGTCAGCTACATGCGGCGCATTCAGGCGAACGGCAAGCATCTGCTGGGCTTGATCAATGACATTCTGGACCTGTCGAAGATCGAGGCCGGGCGTGTCGAGGTGAACAGGCAGCGCGTGGACCTGTCTCAGCTGATCTGGGAAACCGTTGCGGAGCTTGAGCCGCGCACGGAGGAGAAGAACCTTCAGATGGTGACTAAGATCCCGCCGGATCTCGGCCACGTGATTACCGACCCGACGCGTCTGAAGCAGGTTTTGATCAATATCATTGCGAATGCGATCAAGTTTACGGAGTCGGGGACCGTGACGGTTAGCGTAGTCGTTCGGGGGAGCAACGTGCCGGTGAGTATCGATGTCATAGATACGGGCAGGGGTATTCGCGAGGATCGTCGCGAAGCGATCTTTGCTGCGTTCGAGCAGGAGGACGTGGCGACGACGCGGGAATACGGCGGGACGGGACTCGGCCTCGCAATTTCACGTGCGTTGTGCGAGCGGCTGGGCTACCGTCTGGAGATGGAAACCGAGTTGGGCCGCGGATCGACATTCAGGATTGTCCTGACGTCGGCTGCTACGGCACATGCGGGTTCGGAGCAGGCAGCTCTGCAGTATGAAGGCGCACGTGCCAGGCCTGAGCCGATACGCGCAAAGGGCATTGGCCGGTTTCACATCGACACACTCCGCAACAGTACGGTTCTCGTCATCGAC
>JBBQYT010000095.1:0-7165 GCA_038208385.1 Longimicrobiales bacterium
TGCACTCACGTCCAGCAGCTTGGTGCAGCCCACAAGCGCGACGACTGCGAGTGCGAGAATTGTTGGTTTCATATATAGCCTCAGTATGTTGCGTTGATCGTGAATGACACTGACATCGGGGTCGGTGTGAACGTCTGTGACCACTTGTCGAATGTGTTGATCAGGAAGTAGCTCTCCGGATCGAGCGATGGCCACTTCGACCACGTGTGCAGGTTGCTGCCGGCGACGGTGAGGCGCAGCATGCCGGCGCCAATGCGCTTCGCAACGCGTTCCTGGAACAGGTAGCTCACCGATACTTCGCGGATCTTCAGGAAGCTCGCATCCGCTGCGGCGAAGTTGTGCCAGCTGGAGGACTGGATCTGGGCAACGAAGATCGGATCGAAATTGAGCGGGTTGAACCACGCCTCGCAGTTGTGGAAGAGCGCGCAGCGAACTGTCGTATCGTTGTCGCCGTGCACGAGTCCCGTCTTCCAATCGACCATGCTGCTGATCGTGAGCCGTTTGAACAGCGTCAGGGAGCTCGTGAAGGCGCCTTCGATTTTGGGGTCCGTACGACCGAGATAGACATCGGGAGCACTGGCGCACGGGAGCGGCGAGGTGCTGACGAAGCCACCGTCGCACATGACATCGTACGCAATGCCCTTTGCGTCCATTTTTGCGGATACGACTCTGTGTCCGAAGTACGATCCTGCGGCATATCCTTCTTCGTGACGCAGATGAACTCCTGGCGTGTCGAGGTTGCTCGGGAACTTGATGTAGTGCGCGCCGTTGTCATCGATGCCTGATGCGGCACTGGCGACATCCAACACCTTGTTGTTGTTGTTCGAGATATTGAAGCCGACGTCCCAGGACGCTGCATCCGACTGAATCGCCTTGAACTTCAGCTGCAGCTCCTCGCCCGTATTCATGAGGGAGCCCGCGTTCACGTATTGCGAGCCGGGGAATCCACCGGATGGTGCAAGCGGCTTCAGTAGAATCGCGTCGTCGGTGTGCGACTTGTAGAACGTGAAATCGATGCCGAGGCGATCCTTCAAGAGTCCTGCTTCCATGCCCAGCTCGAGCTCGCGGCCGCGCTCTGGCCTGAGCAGCGGATTGCCCACGAACTGCGGCGTGACACCGCCGACACCGCCGCTTACCGTAACCGGCTGGAACGTACGCAGTGCTGCGAAAGCGTCAGGCTGGTGACCGGAGGCACCGAATGCAGCGCGCAGACGGAACGTGTTGATCGCGGAGAAATGCCAGAACGGCATTTCGTTCACAACCCAGCTTGCACTCGCCTTCGGGTATACAACCCACTTGAAGTCCTTGCCGAACGCACTGTTGTTGTCGACGCGCAGCGCGCCAGTTACGAACAGGCGCTCCTGCCAGCCGAGCTCTTCCTGAATGAAGCTGCCGACAGTCACGTTCTGGACAAGGTCTTCTGTCGCGTGCGTGATTGCAGTGCCCGTCAGGGTGGTGAGACCGGGGCCAGTGAACTGGCTGCCCGTCGCTGTGAACAGGTCTTTAACGCGGCGGAAATACTGGAGTCCGAAAGAGCTGGACGCTGTCAAAGACTTGTTCAACGGCGTCTTTGCAGTGATCCCGTAGTCGACAGTATTCACAGTCGTACCGACATCGTTCCGCGATTCGTTGCCGAGTGCAGACGTCGCACTGAAGAACTGCGCGTCGGTGCCACTGATGAACGGCGTAATCGTCGTGTTGACCTCGGTCGTCTGGTCGAGTCCGAGTGTCACGCGCTGGGTGATCCAGCTCAATGGCTTGTTCTGGACGACGATCGAGCCGGTGAAGTGATCGAGGCCTTCATTGGCCCGGCCAGTCTTGTGGAACACTTCCGGCGGTGAGGAACGGAAACCTCGGCGTGGTCCTGCCGTATCGACGTTTGTCGAGAACATTGTATTGAATAGCACGCCATTGCCGATGTCGCTGGCGAGACCGATAGAGGCTTTGACGTAGCCGAGGCTCGCGTTGATGTCCCACTTTGGACTTGGTGCAAATCCGAGGTTCGAGCGGAAGCTGTAACGCCACACACTATTGTTGACGTCGATTCCCTGGTCACCTTCATACTTGCCGCTCAGGAAATAGCGAGTCGTGGTACCACCACCGTGCACGCTCATGTTGAAGTCCTTGAGCGCTCCGTTCCGGAAAAGCGGTGTGCCCCGGTCGGCTTCACGTTGTACGAGATTCACGTGAATCAGCTGTTTCGTCTTCGGATCGAGTCCCCAGTTCTCCGGCACACGACCCGCAGGATTGCTGAACCAGTTCGAACCGCCGCGCACCGAAATATCCCACTGCGCGGGCACGTCGCTCCGTCCCTTTTTCGTGATGATCTGGATCACACCGTTCGTCGCCTCCGTGCCATACAACGTCGCGGCAGCAGGACCCTTCAGAATTTCGATCGACTCAATGTCATCGGGATTGAAGTCACCGAGACGACTGATCGATCCCGAGCCGTAGCCCTGGTTGGTGGGTCCTGCGGACACATCGTTGTTCACGCGAATGCCATCGACATAAATTAGTGGCTGGTCACTCAGCGACAGCGTCGATGCGCCGCGAATGCGGATGCGCGGACCCGCGCCCACCATCCCTGTGCCCGGCGCGACCTGCACGCCGGCGGCGCGGCCATTGATCATGCTCTGCACCTGCACGACCGGTGTGAGCTGCTGCGTCTGCGCGACCTGCACGCGCGAAACCGAATTGCCGAGCGCGCGCTTCTGGGTTCCGCCCGGCGTTCCCGTGACGATGATCTGGTCGAGCTGAACGGCAGACTGGCTGAGCGAAATGCTTACCGCAGCTTCGCCGACGCGAGTTGTCTGCTTTACTTCGCGGAAGCCGAGCATTTGCACGCGCAGAACCACTGTCGATCCCGTCAGACCCGGAAGTCGAAAGCGACCCTGCGAATCGGTGAGTCCCCCCGTACGAGTGCCTTCGACGGAGATCTGCGCGCCCGCGATCGCTTCATGTGATGTCGCATCGACGACACGCCCCGAAACGACGCCCGGCTGCTGGGCACGTGCACCCGAGGTGAAGGAAAGAAGTGCGACAGCAACCACACTACATCTGCCGGACCAACCTGTGACTGCGCCCATCCATTCACGGATGGCCCCGAATCGCGCGCCCATGTGTTGCTCCTTAGAGTGGCGGTTAAACGACATCCTTCAAGAGTCTGACGACCAGCTTCGACGGATACTGCGGAGAGCGATACACCTTCTGCGTCGTCTTCTGAAAATCAGATGGCTGGGCATGATAGATGTCCATGAACCTGCCCGGATTCCTGTCGATGACCTGGAACCAGCTGCTCTGCACCTGCACCATGACGCGGTGGCCCTTCAGGAACGTGTGGTACTTGTCGCGGATGTCGTATTCGATTTTCGTGACCTTGTTCGGCACCATCGCTTCAGGCATCGTGTAGCTGTTGCGATACTTCGCGCGGAATACGTCCGCACCGACAAGCATCTGAAAATCTCCCATCCGCACGCCCGACAAATTCGGCGTGTTGTCGGGAGCATTGCCGGGATACACGTCAATCAGCTTGACGATGAAGTCCGAGTCCGTACCGGTCGTCGCGACATTGAGACTCGCGATGACCGGACCCGCAACGGTCACATCTTCAGTGAGCGGCTCCGTCTCGTAGACCAAAACATCCGGCCGCGCTGCAGCAAATCGCTGGTCCTCGACCATCCACAAATGGCCATTCGTAGTGCGCGTCTCAGCACTGAACGGCACCGGCTTGTTCGGATCGTTGACGTACGAATCGAATGGCTCGGGATTGTCCTTAGGTGGATCGAACGAAAGCTTGCCGTTCGGCTGGAAATAGAGACTCGTTGCGACGGAATTCTTGGGCGGCCACGTGTCGTACTTCTTCCATTCATTGCGGCCCGTCTCGAATACGATGGCTTCGGTGCCCTTCCAGTCGCCCTTGTCACGCAGGTAATAATTGAAGAACGGATACTGCACGTTGTCGCGGAAATACTCGCCCGTATTCGAGCCGAATCGAATACTGCCGAGCGTGTCTCCCTTCATGCGCGACCACCCGCCGTGCAGCCACGGACCCACGACAAGCGTGCTCCTGTTGCCGGGATTGTTCTTCTCAATCGCCCGGTAAATGCTCATAGGACCATAAAAATCCTCGGCATCGAACCAGCCGGCGACATTCAGGATTGCAGGCTTGATGTTCTTCATGTCCTTTTCGACATTCTGCGCCTGCCAGTAGCTATCGTAGTTCGGATGATTCATGAAATCATTCCATGCGGGCACGTTGCCGTGGAAATAGAGCGAGTCCACGCGCGCGGGCGTGCCAATGTTCATGAAGAAGCGATAACCATCCGGTGTGCCATAATCGAACGGAGCAGGACGCTCCGTCGCGGAAGTCGACGTCGAGCGCGCACGCGCATTGCCGGCAAGCCAGCTGAACGCGTACTGGAAACGAAACGCGCCATTGTGATGGAAGTCATCACCAATGAACATGTCGGCGGGCGACGCCTGCGGCGACGCCGCTTTCAACGCAGGATGCGCTTCCATGATGCCCATCGCCGTTTGCCAGCCCGGATAGGAAATTCCCCACATGCCGACACGGCCATTCTGATGACGCGTGTTTTTGAGCAGCCAGTCGATCGTGTCATACGTGTCACTGCTCTCGTCCACATCCTTGCTCGTCTTCTTCACCGGCTTGAACGGCTTCATCACCTCGAACTCACCCTCGGACCGGAACTTCCCGCGCGCATCCTGGAACACGAAAATGTAGCCGTCCTTGTCGAACTGTTGTGACGGCCCGAGCAGCGGCTTGTACTTGTCGGGCTCGTAAGGCGGAATCGAATACGGCGTGCGGAACAACATGATGGGAACGCTCTGCGATGTGTCTTTCGGCGTGTAGATGATCGTAAAGAGCTTCACGCCATCCCGCATCGGCACCATCGCCGATGACTTCACGTAGTGATCCTTCACGTCATAGCCGGGATCCAGCGTCTGGGCGTGCAGGCGCGCGGCGCCAAGCGCCAGGATTACGAGTACGGGCGCGACGAAGCGCCCACCATGGGAATGGCGGTTGATCATGAATTCCCCACCATGAATTGAAGAAAACCACGCGACGGCAGTCCGCGCGTGAAGAAAACGTGGCAACAGCCCACGTCATGCTCAGGATTGAAAAACAGGGGGAGGTAAGTGCGATGTGAATCGCGTTTGTAACATTCCTCCTGTGATGGAGCAATGTCAAGGTAGAAATTCCAGCAGGACCCGACCCCAACAATTCTGGTAGTTGGCAGACTGTCGGTCTATCGCAACACTACGGTTTGGATTGCAGTGCAGTCTCACGTGGCAATCCGCGCGCCGCCCAGTCGAGCCATGACTTGTCGTACAGGCGCGTTGCGTAGCCGAGGTAGCGGGCAACGAAGTAGTCGACGCTCGCGCGCATTCCAAATCATGCAGTACGGCACGACCGTATCCGCAGATGCGACGCCCGCCTTTTGCATGATCTGACGCAGCTCATCGGCGCTGCGAAATACGGGCCGGTCGTGTGACACGAGCAGTGCGTCCCACGATACCATCTGCGCGCCGGGGATATGACGGAGCGGCATCGTCATGCCCAAGTCGCCGCCGGCGTACTCTTCTGCTGAGCGCGCGTCCAGGATTGCAACGCCGCGCGTCTGCATGTGCTTTTTCACCCAATCTGCGTCGACGAACTTCCCGGTTGGTTTGCGCACGGCGAGCTTGCCGCGCTGCCACGTCGGTGCACTCACACTGATCGGACGCGACGCGCGCTTCCATTCGGCAAGACCTCCATCAAGGAGTGCTGCATTCGTGAAGCCGAGGTAGTCGAGCGTTGCCCACACGCGTGCCGCAGACTGGATCTGTCCGTAGATGACGACGTGCGAATCATCGCTCACGCCGACCGATTCGAATGCGTGGCGCAGCATTGCATCGGATGGCATGTCATTCACCATCTCGTGCGAGCGGTCAAGCACCGACGCGAGTGCAATGAAGCGCGCTCCAGGGACGTGCTCCGCATCATATTCCTTTCTGTCGCGCCCGACGTGCGGGCGCCTGGGCGACGGCAAGGATGAGCGATAGAGCCGGGGTCAGGAGCAGAGAAGGCATTGTTCCTCATGGGGTCGTCGGACTGATTGGCGAACGGCACGAATACCAGTCGAAGCTAGCCCGCTCGCGGGGCTGAGTATCCGCAATGGGTAGCGAATTTGTGCGAGTTTTGTTTTTCGGCACTTGTGACTTGGCCATCTTCTGCAATAAACTCTTCCGCGAGAGCACTAACGGAGCTGCACGCCTCGAAATTCAGCAGCCAGTGTGCACTGAATCGGGCGCGGCTCGCGTTGTGCTCCATGAGAGGAATCTCACCTTTCCGGACTTTGCGGTTTAGAACAGAACGTCCCGCGTCGCTGATGACGCTGCGGCACGCTTTCGCAAGGATCGAATGATCGAGCCCGAGCCATTGGCCACAGACATAGAGGCGTATGCCCAGGACATCGTCGACACGGTGCGCGAGCCGCTGTTGATGCTTGATCCGACATTGCGCGTGCGGAGTGCGAATCGTGCGTTTTATCAGACATTCCACGTTTCGCCGGAGGAAACCGAGCATCGCCTGATTTATGAGCTGGGGAATGGCCAGTGGGACATTCCCGACCTGCGGATGCTGCTTGAGGATGTCATTCCAGCGAGCTCTGTCTTCAACGACTACGAGCTCGAGCACACATTTCCAACGATTGGCCGTCGCATCATGCTGTTGAATGGCCGCCGGCTGCGCGAGGGAAGTCACGCGGAGCTGCTGGTGTTGGGGCTGGAAGATGTGACGGAGCGGCGGCGTGTCGAACAAGAAGTGGCGAAGGCTCGCGAAGCATCCGACACCGCCAACGAGACGAAGAGTCTATTTCTCGCGAACATGAGCCACGAGCTCCGCACACCGCTTAACGCGATTCTCGGCTACTCGGAGATGCTGCAGGAGGAGGCGGCAGACCAGAAACTGGATACATTCAGCTCTTACCTGGCAAAGATCACCGCCGCAGGCAGGCAGCTACTCGCGCTGATCAATGACAGCCTCGACCTCTCGAAGATTGAAGCTGGCAAGATGGAGCTGTTTCTGGAGAGCTTCCAGCTTGACGGAATGATTGAAGAAATCGCTTCGACGATTGGCCCTATGGTGACAAAAAACGCCAACACA
>JBBQYT010000096.1:0-7163 GCA_038208385.1 Longimicrobiales bacterium
GCGCGGCTTGGAGCCCGTGCGCTACGCACACCCCGCACTCGAGCCCATCCTCGCCCGCACGTACGGAATTCCGATCTTCCAGGAGCAGGCGATGTCCGTCGCAATGGCGCTCGGCGGTTTCTCTGCCGCAGAAGCCGATGAGCTGAGACGCGCGATGGGACATCGCAGAAAACTTCCCAAATTGCACGCAGCACTCGAGCACCTGAGACAGCGCTGCATCATGAACGGCGTCGAAGAAGCCGTCGCAGCCGAAGTCGTCGAAGACCTGCACAGCTTCGCGAACTACGGATTTCCCGAATCGCACGCATGGAGCTTTGCACTCATCGCGTACGCGACCGCATACCTGAAAGCGCGCTACCCCGCCGAGTTCTATCTCGGACTGCTGAACGCATGGCCCATGGGCTTCTATCCGCCCGCCACACTGGTGCACGATGCGATTCGGCACGGAGTGCCGGTTGTGGGGCCGTGTCTAAAGGATGGGGAATGGGATTGTACGCTGCTTTATGATCCCGCTTCCGCACCCCACCCTGACGCGGCGAGGGGGCGACGCGGTGACGCGGTGATGGGACGCGGCGACGCGGCGAGTGATGGTCCAAAGTCGGCCCAATCTGCTATGGATGCGCCTGCCAGTACAGGCGATTCTTCACGTGAGCGGGAGCCCGGGTCGGGGTTTGTCGGGCGCATGAATAGCGAAGGTGCGACTCCGGTGGTCTCGCCCGGCTCCTTGCTCACACCCCAGCACGATGCCGAACCCACAATCGCCCCCTCGCCCCCTCGCCCCCTCGCCGCGTCCCCGCGTCGCCCCCTCGCCGCGTCACTGAAGGGCGGGGAAGCTGGAAAGTGCGAGAGGGGTGACGTCACCGGTAACGAAGTCGGCCTCCGAGTAGGCTGGCGCCACATCAGGGGTTTGGGAGAGAAGGCAAGACAGGCTCTGCAGGACTCCCGCACACAAGGTCCTTTCACATCCATAAGCGATGTCATCCGTCGCGCCCAGCTGACGCGCGCGGATGCATTGCATCTCGCACGAGCAGGCGCGTTCGAGGCGTTCGAGCCCGGACGTCGCAAAGCCGCGTGGGAAGCGCTCCGTGCTGCAGGCGATGTGTTGCCGCTCGCGCCTGCACGCACACTGCCGTTCGACCCCAAAGAGCTGCAGGGCGAGGAGCTGATTTTCCTGGACTACCTGGCGACAGGCATCAGCACCCACGGCCATCCGATGGAGCACCTGCGCGAGCGACTGACTGCAGCGGGTGTGACATCGTCGCGCGACTTGAAGGACATCGCCGATGGTGAGCGCGTGATCGTCGCGGGACTGGTCGTCGCCCGGCAGCATCCCGAAACAGCGAAAGGCACCGTCTTCCTGCTCGTCGAAGATGAATTCGGCTTCTACAACATCATCGTGTCGCGCACGTTGTTCGCGGACAATCGCGAAATCGTAAAGTTTGCGTCGTTCCTGATTACGGAGGGAAAGCTCGAGCGCGAAGACCGCGTCGTCAACATCATTGGCCGCCGTTTCCGGGAGCTGAAGGCAGGGCGCATCGCGTTTCAGTCGCATGATTTTCATTGAGTGGCTCGTGGCTCGTGGCTCGTGGCTCGTGGCTCGTGAACTCTGTCATGGAGGTTTATCTCAATGCAATTGCCATGGAGTACGGAAACAGGTTACCGCAAACTGCGCGTTTGGCGACTCGCAATTGAGCTTGGCAAGCACTGTTATGATGCAACGAGCAGTTTTCCATCCGTCGAACGGTATGGTCTGACGTCACAGATCCGGCGTGCCGCAGTATCGATCCCCAGTAATATTGCCGAAGGCTATTCACGGAGAAACACGACTGAGTTGATTTACTTCAGCTCCATAGCAGCGGGCTCAGGAAGCGAACTTGAAACCCTGATCGTAGTGAGCTATGAGGTAGGGTATCTACCTGCTCACGAAGCGGTTGCCCTCTTCAATGAAGCTGAGGATATTGGAAAGATGCTTGCCGGGATGCGAAGGACGCTCGAGCTTCGGTCAAAGAAGCGCTAGCCACGAGCCACGAGCCACGAGCCACGAGCCACGAGCCACGAGCCACGAAGAGGCCCATTGCCAATCATTTCCACGCAAGACCTCACCAAGCGTTACGGCGGTCTTACTGCCGTCGACCACATCACGTTCAAGGTCGAGCCTGGACAGGTATTTGGATTTCTCGGGCCGAACGGGAGTGGTAAAACCACAACCATCGGGATGCTGCTCGGCATCATCAATCGAACGGATGGCGAAATCAGCCTCTTCGATGAAACGGGCGCCCACGGTCTTCATGCTGCGCGCCAGCGCATAGGTGCTACGCTCGAGAGTCCAAACTTCTATCCCGATCTCAGTGGGTACGACAATTTGAGCGTGACTGCGCGCATCAAGCGCGTCGATGCCTCGCGCATTGGAACGGCGCTCGATGCCGTCGGGCTCACGCCGCGAAAGACCGACCTGTTTCGCAAATATTCGCTCGGAATGAAACAGCGGCTTGCGCTGGCTGCGGCCATGCTTGGCGATCCTGAGCTGATCATCCTCGATGAGCCTGCGAACGGACTCGATCCCGAAGGCATGCACGAAATCCGCGAGATCATTCTCGGCTTCGCGGCAGCAGGCAAGACCGTTTTTCTATCGAGTCACCTGCTGCACGAAGTCGAGCGCACCTGCACGCACGTCGCAATCATCAAGCAGGGCAGGCTGCTCGCGCAGGGCTCAGTGATAGCGCTCGCGGGCGGGAATGCGAGCGCTTCACTGCAAGCGCCCGACCTCGGCGCGCTCGAGCGCGAGGTGCGCAGCTATGAGAACACGGTTGCGGTGTCCATCGAAGATGGCTTTGTCGTTGCAAACCTGCGCGACACCGATCTTGCTTCTCTCAACCGCTTTCTCACACAGCGCAACATCTTCGTCTCGCACCTGTCGCTGCACCGGCAAAGTCTCGAAGACATTTTCATGGAATTGACGCAGGACGATGCGACAGGCGCTGCCGCATGAGAATCGCCAACCTGCTGGGCATCGAGCTCTTCAAGACGATTCGCCGGCGCGCGTTCTGGGTCACGCTCGGCGGCTTCGCGTTTCTGCTGGTCGTGCAGTTCGGCATGATCTGGTACATGCACAAGCGACAGGCACAGCGCATCGGGTTCGGCGCTATCGCACCGCCGTCGCCGGGGCTCGATCTGCCGAACGCATGGAGTCCGATCATGGGCGCCACGGCCACACTCGGCGGTTTTTTCATTGCCGTCTGCGTGATCCTGCTCGTCGCAGCGGAGTTCCCGTGGCGCACCACGCGCCAGAGCGTCATTGATGGTTTGTCGAAGGAACAATACTTCGGTGCGAAGCTGCTGCTGTGCGGTGTCCTCATCGTCACGTTTGCAGTCGTCGGACTTGTTGCAGGCGGCACGTTCGCGTTTCTCGACACGGCCGGAACGCCCGCGAACGGCTGGATCACAGCGCTCGACTGGCAGATGCTCGGCGGAACGATGCTCGCGCTTACAGGCTACACCGCGCTCGCATTGTTCTTTGCATTTGCGCTGCGCAGCTCCGGAAGCGCGCTCGGTGTCACGCTCCTGTATCTCGTCGTACTCGAGCCGTTGATCGCAACGGCTGTGCATCGCGTAGACGCACTCCAGAACGCGCCGCGCTATTTCCCGACGCGTGTCTTCTCCGAGCTGTCGGCCCGCGGCCAATACGACGCCGCATCCCGAGGCGGTCTCTCGATCATGCAGATGGCGCGCGGAATGCAGCCACAGGAATTCTTCGATACGCGCCTGCTCGTTGCGCTCGGAATCGGCTACGCGCTGTTGTTTGTCGCTGCCACGTACGGGCTCTTTCGCAGTCGCGATCTATGATCCAGCTGCCTCTTCGCACCGCTCTCGTGCGCAGCTGGCGGCCCACCGACCTCGACTCGCTCGTCGCCAACGCAAACAACCGCAACGTCTGGATGAACGTGCGTGACCGCTTTCCTTTTCCCTACACGCGCGCTGCAGGAGAAGACTGGCTGAAGTCCATCGCCAGCCAGAACCCCGAAACACAATTTGCAATCGACGTCGACGGCACAGCCGTTGGCGGCATCGGTGTCATGCTGCAGGAAGATGTAGCATTTCGGTCCGCCGAGATCGGCTACTGGCTCGGCGAAAAATTCTGGGGTCGCGGCATTGCGACTGATGCGGTGCGCGCAGTCACCGATCATGCAATCCGCACTCACAAGCTCATTCGCATCTACGCGCTGGTCTTCGAGTGGAACTCCGGTTCCGCACGCGTGCTCGAAAAAGCCGGATACGCGTACGAAGGTCGTATGCGCAAAGCTGTGACGAAGGCAGGCAGGACAATCGATCAATTGGCGTATGCTTTCGTCGTCGACTGATCTGCGTGCACGGTACACCGGCCGCAGTCGCGTTTGTGCGTGAACGCCGCGCACGGTATCTTCAACACATGCCCATTAGAGAGTTCGTCGATGCTGCAGGCGTCGCGTGGCAGGCCTGGGACGTTCAGGAAGCCGTCGCGCGGCGACAGCTGCATCGCCGCAAAAGACACACTCTCGGTTACACAGGCGAAGAACGTCGCAAACGACGCGACCGCCGCTTCCGGCGCGCCCGCACCCCCGCCGCATGGCTCGCTTTCGCTTCCCCAACCGAAAAACGCCGCATCTATCCCATCCCCCAGGGCTGGGATGCCGCCTCCGAAGAAGACCTCCGCCGATGGTGCAGTGAAGCTCTCCCTCCCCCCGTCTTCATTGACTGGGTAGACCCGCCATCACCGGGCGATCTCGCCGGTGCCAACCCTCCAGGTTCTGAGTCCGTCCAACCCGATATGTAATTCTTGACATGCCACTCGGGGCTGTGCTAGAATTCTAGCAGATGCTGGAAATTTAGCATGCGTCAGACTCTCCCGGAGGTCCCTGCATGGCAGTCGAGATGGGCCGACTCAGCCGGCGCGAGCGCGAGATCATGGACGCGCTGTACCGGATGGGCCAGGCGACGGTGGGCGAGGTTCTGGATCAGATGCCGGATCCTCCGAGTTATTCGGCGGTGCGGGCGACGCTCCGTGTTCTGGAAGACAAGGGACACGTCAAGCACAAGCAGGATGGCCCCCGCTATCTGTATCTCCCGACAGTTCCGCAGGAAAAGGCGCGGCGTGCGGCGTTGGAGCATCTCGTCGGCACGTTTTTCAATGGCTCGGCCGAGCAGGCCGTTATCGCGCTGCTGCAAATATCCGATGGCAATCTCTCAGAACGCGACCTGGCACGTCTGGCGGAGCGTGTTCGTCAGGCGCGAGCGGAAGGGAGCGCGGAATGACGATCTGCATCCGCGCGCCACTTCGTGTGGAGCGTTGCGCTGTCCGCTCTGGTCGTGTTGCCGGTGTTGCGCGCGATCGTTCCTGTCGGTGTCTCAATACCGAATCCGTTTGCGACGATTGTGCGCGACGCGCACGTGAGCACTGGGCAGCATCAAGTAACACAGAACGGACGATGACGGGCTCGCGTCTGGCTTCGCGCGCTGGCTTTCCCTATTGTCGTTCATGGGCAGCAATCGTTCAGACAGACTCGGGCCAGCCCGCATTGAGGGTGAAGTCATCCTCGATCCGGTTCGCGTAGAGCAGCTTCGACGCGCGAAGCAGGTTCGGCACGAGACCGCCACGGTACCCGCACTGCGTTTCGTCGGCTTTCAGCTGCTCGCCCTCGTCGTGTTCTCCTACCATGCGCTCGTTCTGAAGTCCTGGATTCCGAACGCATTTCTCGCGTGGCTGCTGGTTTCCGAGATCTACTGCATTACGTCGTGGCTGGTCCTGCGGCATTTTTACGCAAGCATCCATGCCGTCGACCTCGGCTTTGTATTCATGACGCTCGACCTCGTGCTGTGGACGGCAGCGATTTACGTGTCGGGAGGAACGACCAGCTGGTTGTTCCTCCTGCTCCTCGTAAGAACCGCAGATCAGACGCACACAACGTTCAGGCGCGTCGTTTTTTTCGCACACGCGAGTGTCATTTGCTATCTGGTCATGCTGTTGTTCATTCAGCTCAATGCGCCGGGCACCATCGACTGGAGCACTGAAGTCGCCAAGCTCATCATGCTCTATGCCATTGCGCTCTACATCTCACTCACCGCGCGCACCGCAGAGACACTCCGCAAACGCACCTCCGATGCACTGCGCCTCGCCCGCGCGGGAATTGTCGCCAAATCGCAATTTCTCGCTAACATGAGCCACGAGCTGCGTACACCGCTCAATTCCGTCATTGGATTTGCCGATGTACTGTTGAAGAAGTCACGCATCAATAGCGATGAGCGCGACAAGCTCTACCTCGAGCGCATCGGCGTGAACGCACGGTCGCTTCTGCGAACCATCGAGCACATCCTCGAGCTTTCCAACATCGAGGCAGGCAAGCTTCTGTTGCAGCACACCAGCGTGGACCTCAGAGCGCTCGTCCATCGCCTCGTGTCGGGCGTCGCTGCACAACAGCTCGGACCACTCGAGCTCAAGACAGACGTGCCCGCCCGCATCGAGCCCATCGTCACCGACGAAGACCGGCTGTTGCAGATTCTCGAACACCTGCTCTCCAACGCAATCTCGTTCACATACAAGGGCAGCGTCATCGTGCGCATTATCACAAACAGCGCGCACAGTCCCACGGCCATCGAAATCATCGACACCGGCGCCGGCATTCCTGCCAACCGCCTGTCCGCCATCTTCGACGCATTCGAGCAGGCAGACAACACGACGGCCCGGACACACGGTGGCGCCGGGCTCGGACTCAGCCTGGCGCGCTCGCTCGCCGAGCCGCTCGGATTTCAAATCGATGTCGAAAGCGAAATAGGGTGGGGCAGCACTTTCCGTCTTGCACTCGTGCCAGAGGCGCGGGCCGGTGCTGTCACCGCCGGCGCCCATACCCGCTCGTCAATTACCGGGCGGTAGCTGCTCCGATCGCTTCGGCTCCCGCACAAGCTTCTCCATGAAATCCAGACGCTCCTCCAGTTGGGCAATCTTGCGATCGCTCTCCTGAGACCGCGTTTCCGCGGACTCCAGCTCCCGCCTCAGCGACTGGACCAGGCCGGGATCCACCGGCCCGCCCGACCTCGAGATCCGATGCGCCACCGCCCTCGCCAAAGGCCCCAGCACCACCAGCGCCAGGACAAACAGTCCCCATTCCACGGGCCAGTTCCTCTCCCAGAAT
>JBBQYT010000097.1:0-7081 GCA_038208385.1 Longimicrobiales bacterium
CTGATCGCATTCCAGAAGCAGCTGATCGCTCTGGCACAGCAGCCGAAGATGGAGTGGAAGGGTCTCGAGGTTGCCGGCGAGCTGAAGTCGCGCGTCGAGCGCAGTGCAGGTGCACGCGTGAAGGATGCCCTTCAGCTGAAGGACAAGGCGGTCCGCTACAAGACGCTCGCAGAGATCAAGGCCGCACTAAAGGCCGAGCTCGCAACTGATTTCCCGGAGCAGGACCGCGCGATCTCCGAGATATTGTCGGGGATGGAGTACGACGAGACACGCCGGCAGATTCTCGACACCGGCATTCGCGCCGATGGCCGCAAGGTCGACGAGATTCGGCCGATCACGAGCGAAGTCAGCATTTTGCCGCGCACGCACGGCTCTGCGCTGTTCACGCGCGGCCAGACGCAGGCGCTCGGCACGGTGACGCTCGGCACGCAGGCGGACGAGCAGCGGATGGATTCGATCGAAGTGAAGCAGGAGACATCGAAGTCGTTCATGCTGCACTACAACTTCCCGCCGTTCTCGACGGGTGAAGTGAAGCCGATCCGCGGCACATCGCGTCGCGAGCAGGGACACGGTGCGCTTGCAGAGCGTGCGATTCAGCCGCTGCTTCCGCCGTTCGATCAGTTCCCGTATACGATCCGCATCGTCTCCGAAGTGCTCGAGTCGAACGGCTCGTCATCGATGGCTTCGGTGTGCGCTGCATCACTCGGCCTTATGGATGCCGGCGTGCCCATTCGCGCTGCATGCGCGGGCGTCGCAATGGGACTCATCAAGGAAGGCGACAAGATCGCTATCCTGACGGACATTCTGGGCAGCGAGGACGCGCTCGGCGATATGGACTTCAAGGTCGCGGGCACAAAGGACGGCGTGACGTCGATCCAGATGGACATCAAGATTCAGGGTATCTCGATGGAGATCATGCGTACGGCAGTCGCGCAGGCGAAGAAGGGCCGCATGCACATTCTCGGCGAGATGGAAAAGACGATCACGACGCACCGCGACAAGCTGTCGAAGTGGGCGCCGCGCATCATCACGATGCAGATCAATCCCGAGAAGATCGGTGAGATCATCGGACCCAAGGGCAAGACGATTCGCGCGATTCAGGAAGAGACCGGCGCGCAGATCAACATCGATGACAGCGGTATCATCACGATCTCGAGCATTCTGCCCGAGGGCGGCGAGAAGGCGCGCGAGCGCATCGCATCGATGACGCAGGAGCCGGAGATCGGCCGTACGTACGAAGGCGTCGTGAAGTCGACGACGGCGTTCGGCGCGTTCGTCGAGATTCTGCCCGGCGTCGAGGGATTGTGTCACATCTCGGAGCTTGCAGAAGGCCGTGTCGATAAGACGGAAGATGTCGTAAAGAAGGGTGACATCGTGAAGGTGAAGCTGCTGTCGATCGATGAAAAGGGCCGTATGCGTCTCTCGCGTAAGGTTGCAATGGCGGAGGAGAGCGCCGGAACCCAGTAATGGAAGATCGATTCCAACGCGTCGAGCTCGCTGACGGGCTCGTCGCGCTTACGGAGGAAATGCCCGGCGTGCGCAGCGCGGCCGTCGGCGTATGGGTTCGTTTCGGGTCTGTGCACGAACGTCCAGAGCAAATGGGCGTCGCGCACATGCTCGAGCACATGGTGTTCAAGGGCACGCAGAAGAGAAGTGCGCTCGACATCGCGCTCGTGCTCGAGCGCCTGGGCGGCTCGCTCGACGCATACACGACGCGCGAGCATACCAGCTTTCAGGCGCGTGTGCTCGATGTGAACCTCGATGTTGCAGTCGATGTCCTCGCCGACATGGTGCTGGATCCCGTGTTGCGCACCGGCGACCTCGACCTCGAGCGCGAAGTCATCCTCGAGGAAATCTCCACAGTCGAAGACACGCCCGATGACCTCGTGTTCGACCTGCACGCCGAAGCGCTGTGGGGCGAGCATCCGTACGGCTACAGCATTCTCGGCACGCGCGACACCGTCGCGCGCGTGGATGCATCAGACCTGCGCGATGTGCACGGTCGCGCGTATGGTCGTCCCAACCTCATCGTCGCTGCTGCGGGTAACATCCAGCACGACGAAGTCATCGCCAAAATCACCGAGCATTTTGCACGCGGTGCCAACAGTGCGCCAAAACTCGCAGTGCCTGCGCCGACGGCGCTGGCCGCGCGCGAGGTTCGTGTCGCGCGTCCAACATCCCAGACCCACATCGTATTTGGTGCGGCGACGTATCCGCACAGCGACCCGCGCCGCTACGCGATGGTATTGCTGTCGAATGCGTTCGGCGGCGGCATGAGCTCGCGCCTGTTCCAGAAAGTGCGCGAGGAAATGGGCCTCGCATATGCCGTATTTTCGTTCCAGTCCTTTTACAAGGACTCAGGCATGTGCGGCGTTTACGTCGGCACACGCCACGAGTGGGGCGAGAAGGCTACGGATGTGATCCGGCAGGAGATGCGCTCGCTCGCAAACGATGGGCTCACGGCGGATGAGCTGGCTGACGCAAAGGGGCAGGTGAAGGGCCAGATGGTGCTGGCAATGGAATCGAGCAATGCGCGCCTCCATCGCCTCGCGGGCACTGCACTGTACGACGAGCCGTTCCTCACAGCCGAACAGCTGATCGAGCGCGTCGAAGCAGTGACGCTCGATGAAGTCGCCGCAATTGCAGGTGAGTTTTTCGATCCGGACAAGCAGGTCATTCTGCGACTGGGACCCGAAAGCTGAATCGCGTTGAACCGAGAACGTGCAACTGAGAACTAATCTGAAAACTGTTAACAGTTTCTAAAACGGTGAACAAAATGATCATAGGCGTGCCGAAGGAAATCAAAACCAACGAGAACCGAGTCGCACTGGTGCCCGGCGGCGCGGAAGCACTGGTTCACGCAGGACACGAAGTCCTGATCGAGAAGAGCGCGGGCTCGGGCAGTGGGTTCGACGACAAGGACTACACGGACGCGGGCGCGAAAATCGTCGGCACGGCGGCGGAAGTGTGGCAGCGCGCCGAGATGATCATGAAGGTGAAAGAGCCGATCGCGAAGGAATGGCCGCTCATGCGGAAGGACCAGGTGATTTTCACCTACTTCCATTTCGCAGCAGCGGAAGACCTCACGAAGGCAGTCATCAAGTCGGGCGCCATCGCAATCGCATACGAGACGGTGCAGCTGCCCACGGGCGAGCTGCCGCTGCTCACACCGATGAGCGAAGTTGCCGGACGCATGGCTGTGCAGGAGGGCGCGAAATATCTGGAGCAGTTTTTCGGCGGACGCGGCGTTCTGCTCGGTGGAGTTCCTGGCGTGCAGCCCGGCAAGGTCGTGATTCTCGGCGGCGGCATCGTCGGCTCGAATGCAGCGCGCATGGCTGCAGGACTCGGCGCGCACGTCGTGATGCTCGACCTCTCGCTCAATCGTCTTCGCTATCTCGCCGACGTGATGCCGGCCAACGTCATGCTGCTCTACTCGAATCGTCGCAACATTCTCGAGCAGATCGCAAATGCGGACATCGTCATTGGCGCTGTACTGTTGCCCGGCGCTGTCGCGCCGCGACTCATCCGGCGTGATGACCTGAAGCACATGATGCCCGGATCCGTCATTGTCGATGTCGCCATCGACCAGGGCGGCTGTGTCGAAACCATCAAGGCAACGACACACGAAAATCCGATCTACGTCGTCGATGGCGTCATTCACTACGGTGTTGCGAACATGCCGGGAGCGGTGCCGCGCACATCGACGCTCGCGCTCACCAACGCGACGTTCCCGTACGCACTCACGCTCTCGAACAAAGGCTGGCAGCGCGCCCTGCAGGAAGACCGCGCCCTCGCCCTCGGGGCGAACGTGATCAAGGGCAAGGTCACGTACCCGGGTGTCGCGGAAGCCTTCGGCCTCGAGTACACGCCCGTCGAGGAGCTGATTTGACGCGCGGTCCCGCCGAGTCGCTCCAGGTGCTCGTGAAGCGCCTGGAGAACTATCCAGCCGACTGGGATCTGCCAGCGTACGGGACCGATGGCTCCGCCGCAGTCGACCTGCGGAATGCGGGACCGGCCGTTACGATCCCGCCCATGGGTCGCTATCTGATTCCAACGGGCCTGGCCATAGCCCTGCCCGAGGGCACCGAAGCCCAGATCCGCCCTCGCTCGGGCCTCGCCCTCAATCGCGGAATCAGCATCATCAACACTCCGTGCACCATCGACAGCGATTACCGCGGCGAGATCCGCATCCCCCTCATCAACTTCGATTCCCAGCCCCAGCAGATCGACCCGGGTGAGCGCATCGCGCAGATGTTGATTGCGCATGTGGTTCGCATCGAGTGGCGCTTGGCCGAAGATTTGCCCAACACAGGGCGTGGACAGGGCGGGTTCGGCAGCACGGGTCGTTGACGACGATAAGAGGCGCGGCGCAGAAAGCATGCATCTCGTGACAAAATATGGTCTTAGCACCGGTGGTACCGCGACTTGCACCGCAAAAATGTTGCGGTTAAGTTGCGTTTTTGCACCCTGCGCGCGGCGTTGCGCGCCCGGCCGGGAGCGGCCAACGAAAGCCAAACATGCTACGTAGCTTACTGAATCCCGGGGGCTGGCTCCCCGTCAACGACATTGCCGTCGACCTCGGCACGGCCAACACCCTCGTCTATGTAAAGGGCGAGGGGATTGTGCTGAACGAGCCATCGGTGGTTGCAGTCGAGCGAGGCACGAGCCGCATCAAGGGCATCGGTCTCGAGGCGAAGCGCATGCTGGGCCGTACGCCTGAAGGCATCATGGCCGTGCGTCCGCTCAAGGACGGCGTGATCGCGGATGTCGACATCACCGAAATCATGCTGCGCCATTTTCTGAAGACCGTCACGAACAAGCGGTTCTTCAAGATGAAACCGCGCGTGGTCGTGGGCGTGCCGTCGGGAATTACAGAGCTGGAGCGACGTGCGGTGCGATCGAGTGCGGCTGCTGCGGGCGCAAAGGAAGTTTACATGGTTGCGGAGCCGATGGCTGCTGCAATCGGCGTGGGTCTGCCGGTCGATACACCGACTGGCAACATGGTCATCGACATCGGCGGCGGCACGACGGAGATCGCGGTCATCGCATTGAACGGGATTGTAAGCGATACATCGATTCGTGTTGGTGGTGATGAAATCGACAACGCGATCGTGACGTTCCTGCGCAAGAATTACAACCTGCTCATCGGTGAGCCGACCGCAGAGGCGATCAAGATCCAGATCGGCTCTGCGTTTAACAACGGCGATGAGCGCGAGATGGAAGTGAAAGGCCGCGATCTCGTGAGCGGCATTCCGAAGACCGTGCGCGTGCACTCTCAGGAGATTCGCGAGTGCATTCAGGAGCCGATCCAGCAGATCGTGGACGCGGTGCGTCGCGCGCTGGAGATCACGCCGCCGGAGCTTGCCTCGGACATTGTCGATCGGGGCATAGTGATGACGGGCGGTGGCGCATTGATTCGCGGACTCGACCTCCTTCTCTCGCACGAAACCAATCTCCCAATTCACGTCGACGAGGAACCGCTCACCTGCGTCGTACGCGGCGCCGGACGCATCCTCGACGAATTCGAGCGTTACCGCAACGTGTTGAATACCTAGGGTGGCTGACTATTACGACGCACGAGGTGGACGTAAGCGCGATGCTATAGTGGCGGTGGTGATCCTGGTGATTGCCATCATCCTGATGTTCCTGCCGAATAACTTTCAGACTCCAGTCCGGCAGGCAGTTCAGAGCACGGCATTGCGTCCGTTCATTGCTGCGCAGGAAGGTCTTGCCGCGCGCCGCGGCGAAGGCATCGATGTGAGCGACCTGCGCGCGCAGCGCGACTCGCTGTCTGCGCTCGTCGCTGCAGAAGGCAGCCTCAGTGATGAAAACCGCAGGTTGCGCGCGCTGATGGGGTTGCGCGCACGCGCCGGAAGTGACTTCATTCCTGCCGAAGTACTGAAACTCGGAACCGGTGGCTCCGAGAGCACCTTCATCATCGATCATGGCAAAGCCGAAGGCGTTGCCGTCGGCAGTCCGATCATCGCCGACGGCGGACTCATTGGTGTTGTCAGTGAAGTCAGCGAGCACTCGGGTCAGGCCATCGACTGGACGCATCCGGATTTTCGTGCAAGCGCAATGACTGCAGATGGTGAAGCGTACGGCATTGTCGAGCCACGCCGCGGTCGCTTCCGCGAAGAAGACATGCTCGCACTCACCGGTGCGCCGTTCCACAGCGACATTCCGACAGGCACGCGCGTCGTTTCATCGGGCCGCGGCGGTTTGTATCCGCGCGGCATTCCGCTCGGCGTCGTCGTCGGCATTGAAGAAGCGGACACCGGTTGGCGGAAGAGCTATCTGCTCCGTCCCATGGTGCGGCCGGAAGGCGTGCAGCACGTGCTCGTCGGTGTGCACAACTCGCGTCCCGATCTTTCCGAGCTCTGGCACGTCAATGCAGTGCCGGACACTGTCGCTGCAATCGACACGATGACGGCGACTACGTCGCCGGCGAAGCCGGCAACAAAAACAACACTCAAACCGGCGACAAGGCCGGCTCCGAGGCCCGCCGCGCCAGCAACGACACCGGCAACGACACCGACACCGAATCCGCCGCAACGCTGATGGCCTTCATTCGCTCGTGGCAGTTCGTCGCTTTCATTTTCCTGCTGGTGGTCATCCACTTCGTGCTGCACCTGGCGCTCGGGTATGGTCTGTACGCGCCGGACCTGCTCACTGTTGCCGTGCTGCTCAGCGCGCGCCGTTTGACAGGCGCAGGCGCAGCGGTTCTCGGCTTTGGCCTCGGTCTTCTGCAGGACTCCCTGTCACTGATCGCATTCGGTCGCGAAGCGCTCACATACGCATTGCTCGGATTTCTCGGCGCGCGCACTCGCGACCTCTTTGTCGGCGACAGTCTGCTCTTCGTTGGCGCATATTTGTTCGTCGGCAAATGGCTGCACGACATCATTTTCTACTTGCTGCCGAAGGCCAGCTCGGCAGCGCGCGGGGATGCATTTACGGCGCTCGTAATTCAGGGACCTGCGAGCGCGTTGTACTGCGCAGTGGTCGGCCTTGCGCTTTTGCTTGTATATCGTGGAGTGAGCGGAGAGCGTTGAGATGGGAATAGTCAACAAAATTCGTTCGA